>JBOIEG010000966.1:0-2183 GCA_050740915.1 Gammaproteobacteria bacterium
CCTCCGGGTTGGACGTCGAGCATCCGCTCGCTACCATCACAGCGGCGTTGGCGAAATGCACGTCGGGAGCGGGTGACACGGTCTACGTGTACCCCGGCACCTACGACGAGGCAGTCACCATCGACAAGGACTACGTCCGACTCGTCGGCGTTCGCAGCGGCTACGGTCGCCCGGACGTCGCGCCGAGCACGGGCTCGTCCCGTCCGCTCTTCATCGATAACGCTCAGGGCGTCGTCGTTGAGTACATGAGGTTTGTGCCTGACGGGCTTGCCGTCGACACGGCTCGGGTAGAGGGCAACGGCTTTCTCATCCAAGACTGCGTGTTCGACGCCGACGCCGCACAGGGTGCGACCAACGCGCTGCTCGTCCTTCAGGGCGACGCAGCCGATGACTCATACACGGCGTCTGAGGGGCGAATCTACCGCAACTACTTCCGGGGATCGGGCGACGTCGATACCGCCGGTGCCGCTATCGGCATCGATGTTCGACATGCTGCGGCCCCTTCGGGTGTGGGTTGCTCTGACGTAGAGATTGTCGGCAATCGCTTCATCGGCAACCTCGTGGATCTCAAATCCACGGCGGCTGCTTCGGGCGGGGGCGCCGGCATCTACAACAACTTCCTCATCCACGGCAATTGGTTCTTGTCTGTTGGGGCTGCGTACGTCTACGCGGATCTCGATCAGGCGGACGCGGCCGCGGCTACCACCGACAGCGGTCTTGTTAGCGGCAACTGGTTCGCTGATGAGTCGCTGGCGGCTGGTCAGTTCGACATCGCCACGCGACCGAACGTCATATTCACTGGGAACTATGACGCCGCCGGGCTCGTGAACGGTGCGGGCTTCAACTAAAGCTCTCTGAGAGGGTGGGGCTTCGGCCTCACCCTTTCATCGAGGTAATGACATGGCAAAAGACACATCAAGCTCGCTGTGGTTCTTCGACGCACAGGGGCAACAGGAAGATCGAGGTCACCCGGTGTGGGTGAATGCGTTCACCGCCACGAGCGGCTCAACCGGCGGGACCATCTCGATCCAAGACGTCGACGGCAAGGTACTCGTGGCGCCGTATGAGCTCGCCGCCGACGAGGTCAAGGTGTTTCCGATCATGAACTGGGTCGACAGCGTCGACATCCAGGTGTTCGACGATCCGGGCACGGTGGTTGCGTCGGTTGGAAAACGTCGCGCCTTCCAGGTGTACTGATGGCTTTCGTTGACGTTAAGGGGCCGCCGGTTCCCCTGTTTCCGATCGATGGTGTTTCAGCCGCGGGTCCCGCGCTTCTATCCGTTACTCTGAACAATACTGCGTTCGGCGCGGGTTGGGTTATTGAGGCACCTCATACCGGAACCATTAAGGCCATCGGCTTTCGCAATTCCGCGGTGTCAAATCAACCGGATAACGGTCTGCAGGTTGCATTTTCGACTCTTGCTGTCGGCTTTCCGAGCGTCGAGACCCATTTTCGGATCCTGCCGCAGCCCTTCACAGCAAATACTTGGAATACCACCGGTCTGATCACCAGTGATGGCACTGACACCGGAACTTTGAAGGCCGTCACACGAGGGGATCGCTTCGCCATCACTGTTTCGCTTGAGTCATTCGTCGCCGGAGACAACATCCAGATCAACATTGCGACGACGAACTCTCTAGCCGGTTACGCGGCGGTTGGCTTTCCGTATCCCATACAGAACGTCGGAGCCGGCTGGGCCAAGATGGGACTCAGTGAAAATCTGCTGAACCTCGGCCTACTGTACGATGATGACGTTTGGTATCCCATCATCAACGGGATGCCGTTCTCGGGGATTGCAACATCCACGCTCAATACCGGCACAAACCCGGATGAGTACGCTCTACAGTTTCAGCTCCCTGTCCCTATGAGAATTGCGGGAGCGGTCTTCAGAGCCACCTTTGCAGATGCAAATGCGGATGCTGTGGTTCGCCTCTACGACGAAGATACAAACGTCCTGGCAACAGCCGGGAGTTTGGATTCCGATCTTTCTGGTAATACCACTCAATCCGGCATATTCTCGGTGTGGTTCCCGACATCGGTTGAGTTAGACGCGAACACTACGTATCGCTTAGGCGTACAAGGTGAAGGCGCAACCAGCGTCACTCTCTCAGGTCTGAATCTGGCCACAGCCGCGATCATGAACGCGGTTCCTGGGGGAGGCGCTTATTTTGCGGCTCAGCGT
>JBOIEG010000967.1:0-1035 GCA_050740915.1 Gammaproteobacteria bacterium
ATTGCGCCAATCCCGAACCTCGGGCGGCAGATCGCCGATGCCGTGGATCCCGGCGTGGATATGCACGTAGCCTTCCTCATCGCCTTCCGGTTTCCCTCCGCCCCCAGGCCCGCCACACTCGGCAAACTCGGGTCCGGGGATGGAAGCGCAGAGCTCATCATTGCGTTCACTACCCACATCGTAGGCAGGAGAATCGCGCCTAAGGAGATCGTTCCCGTTGGGCCCTGCCACACCATTGATTGCAAAAAAGCCGTCGTTGGTGGGGATCAGCATGGCCGCCACACTGAGGTGATCGAACGGGCCACCCGTCTCCACGGTGATGGTCACAGAATCACCCGGATCAAGAAGACCACTCGAGGAAACCACCTCCTTGACCTCCGGCAGCCCCGACAGCAGGCTGGTCAATGGGGCGGTATCTCCCTCTTCGGCCAGAATCGCCAGTTGCGGGCTGGCTGCATCCCCGGCCTTAAAAAGGCTCACTCCCTCGCGATGAGTCGCGACGAGAATGGGGGTAAATTGCTGCCCTCGGGTGAGGTTCGTCACCGTGACCTCGAACCTAAGTCCGTCGTCTGCGTGAGCGAGCGAGCTCGCCGCCGCCACCGCCAGTAGTGCGGTGCGCATCAGTAGTTTGTTTAGCGTTTGCATAGTTGCATAGCACCTTCCTTCGGATCATTGCTTCACGGTTATCTATGGCGCCGCCCGTAATGGCCGGGCGAAAGATCGTCGGGGCATCACGGAACTATCACGTATTCATCACGGCTCCGAGTGCGTCGGCCCTGCTCCCCAAGCCACGGACACGGCGAGAGATTTCCCGCACTGGGTTTCGGTGTGGTCGCGGATACGACAGGTTAGCATCGTAGAAATTGTAGCGTAACCCGGGGAAGCTCATTCTCCCCCGGGTTACGCTGCGCTCAACCCATATATGGACTCCCCCCGGTTTGCAAGCATTTTTCTCTTCGATTGCAGCAGTCGGTGAGCGCAGTTGCTCCCATATATCCGGCCTGTTGGTGAGGCCTTGGTCGCCTCTGGCCCTGA
>JBOIEG010000968.1:0-2012 GCA_050740915.1 Gammaproteobacteria bacterium
TTGAGAGACTTGCTCAGAAACCGTCCGAGGCGGGGGACGTAGCGTTGATACAGTCGGGTAAAGGCCTGCTGGTCCTTGGCTGCCACGCGCGCCATGAGTTGTCGATCATCGTCCTCGGGTAGCGACCCCGTGGTAGATATCGGCGCGTCGTGATCGCCAACGGATTGATCGACTACACCCCTATCGTGGCGCTCAAGAGCGCCCCGCAGGGTGTCAGTGGCAGTGATTCATGTGCGTCCTCCCTCCGGAAGTAACTGGATTGATTTCTGGCCGTCCCATCAAGCAAACGGACGTGACCCTTCGTGCGGTGTAGACTAGGGGTTATTCGCGACTCGAGTCGTCAGGAAACGGTTAGGATTCGGTTAGGATTTCGAGTCGGGTCGCGCTGACGACGCGAAGGGAGATTGGGGATGGAAGGAGGACCACAATGGGAATTCGCTCCGTTTCGCCTAGATCCGAGGGGGTGGATGCTCTGGCATAAGAACCAGCCGGTGGCCCTGCCCCCGCGGGCCTTCTCGGTCTTATGCTACTTGGTGGAGCACGCCGGTGCGCTGGTGACCAAGGACGAGGTGCTGGATGCCGTCTGGCAGCACCGCTTTGTCAGCGAATCCGTCCTCAAAGTCTGCATCAACGAGCTTCGGCGAACGCTCGATGACAGCGCGAAGACGCCGCGCTACATCGAGACGGTCTCGCGGCGCGGTTACCGCTTCATCGGCGCGCCAAAGCGCCTAGAGAATATCGAGGCCACTCCTCAAGATAGCCTGCCGTTGACCGCCGCCATCGGCGGCGTTCTACGCGCAACGGCTCCCGCGAGCTACCTGCTCGAACGTGCCGAACCGCTGGCAGAGCTACAGCGCCTTTTGGAGCGCGCGCTCGGCGGCGGGCGGCAAGTGGTCCTCATTACCGGGGAGGCGGGGATCGGGAAGACTACTGTAGTCGAGACTTTCCTGGAACCGATGGCAAACCGCGGGGTGGGCGTGTTACTGGGACGATGCATCGAGCACTATGGCGCGGGCGAGGCGTTCTTGCCGCTGCTGGAAGTCTTCGATCGATGCTGCCGGGCCACCGGCGGCTCGGGATTGATGGCCAGACTCCATCACTGGGCGCCGACCTGGCTGGCACAAATGCCGGGGCTCCTGGGTGTGCAAGAACACCAGGATCTGCAGCGGGAAGTCGTAGGAGCGACCAAGCAACGCATGCTCCGCGAGCTCCTCGGTGCACTGGAAGCGCTGTCCCAGGAGATCCCCCTGGTGCTGGTGCTCGAGGATTTACACTGGAGCGACCTCGCCACGCTAGACGCTATTTCGCTGCTCGCGCAGCGACGGGAGGCGGCGCGCCTACTCCTCATTGGCACGTACCGACCCCTCGATGCCGCACTCACCGAGCACCCGATCAAGCGCTTGAGACAGGATCTGCTCGCGCGCGGGCGCTGCATCGATCTTCCCCTGGCACCCTTCTCTCGGCCGGAGCTCGTGAGCTACCTATCGGCGCGCTTTCCGGGAACCGCTGCGCCCGAGGTCGTTGTCGATACGCTCTACGCCCGCACGGAAGGACAGCCTTTATTCGTAGCCAATCTCATCGACGATTGGACCGCGCGGGGTCTGATCAGACCAACGGACGAACGCTTCGGGTTGCCCGACCGGGTAAACGAGCTGGCCCTCGGCGTGCCGGAGCGGCTGCGGGCATTGATTGAGCATTGGATCGACGCATTGGGTGAGGTGCAGCAACGACTGCTGGCGGTGGCAGCGGTGGCGGGCGAGGAGTGGTCGGCGGCGCTGGTGGCCGCGGCGCTGGACATGGAGAGCGTTGCGATTGACGAATGCTGTGAGGCGTTGGCTGGACAGGGACAGATGATCGCTCAGGCCGGGATCACCGAATGGCCGGACGGGACGGTGTCCGGCCGCTATCGTTTTTTGCATGCCCTCTATCAGGAGGTTTTGTATCAACGGCTCGCCGCGGCCCAGCGCGTACGGCTCCACAAGCGCCTCGCGGAGCGCTTGGCGGCGGCTTAT
>JBOIEG010000969.1:0-4443 GCA_050740915.1 Gammaproteobacteria bacterium
ACCGTCGCCAAGGGTTTCCTGCTGCGCATTGCCGAGGAAAAAGCCGAGACCGGTGTCCTCAACCGCGAGAAAACCCGCGCGCAATTGCTCGAGGAGATCGCGGGCGACGCTGAGGCGGTCGCGAAGGTAGGTGAGGTAGCTGTGGATGCCGTCGCGCCAAGTGTCGCGGAAGGCTTTCACCTGCTCCGGCTCGCGGGTGATGTGGTCGGCCTTGCCGTCCTGGACGTCGCGGCTGGTGGTAGACCATTGGAAGTTACTGTTGAATTTGATGCCGTAGGGCGGGTCGAGGTAGATGCACTGCACCTTGCCGCGCAGTCCTTCGCGCTCTGTCAGCGACGCCATGACTTGCAGACTGTCGCCGAGGATCATGCGGTTCGACCAGTTCTGCTCGTGCTGGTAGAACTCGGTCTTGTCCACGCCTTGAGGGATGCCGTTGAAGTCGCCAAAGAGGTCGATCTGCGCGCCGGACTCTTCCGAGCGCCGCTCCCGTGTCTCGCGCAGCAAGTCGTCGATTAACACCTTCGGCTGGACCTTCTCCTGGATGTAGAGCGGCGGGGCGTGGACGACCAGGTCGCTCCAGTCCTGCTCGTCCTTGCCGCGCCAGACGAGCTGGGGGTCGAGATCGCGGTTGCGCCTCTCATAGGCGACGCGCACGGGACTTTGCTCGTTCTTCTGTATCACCGACCGATATTCGGCGGTCGGGATGTTCTTGCGCGTCGCTTCGTCGTGCTTGAGCGTCTCTACGGTCTTGGCGATGAGTTTCTTGGCCATGGGCTTTTAAAGGGTGAAGAGTGAAAGGAGAAAAGTGCGCGCGCACGGTCCCGCTGTCATCCTTCATGTTTCAGTCTTTGCGCTACTCCTTTTTAGTGTTCTTTTGAGTCGTCTTGATTATCGAAGTCAGAATAGCGACAAGCTGGTTTGCTTCGTCAATCAGGTCCCTAAGTTTCGATTCGGCTACGATTTTGAGGCTAAAGCAATCGGAGCCAGTAGTGTGTTTCTCGGGCTTCCTTGCAGGCGATAGCGTATTTGGCAATGAAATCGGCGCGACTCTGGTTGCCTTGCCCCTCTTCGACATTCGCACCGATCGAAGTGCCCGACCGCAGCAGTTGGCTGGCCAAGGTACGGCTCACCCCCGGCGTCTGATCCAAGACCTGGCACAGTTTCACGACGCGCCGCGAAAACTCGAACGTCCGCTCACAGGTAAATCACGTTTCGGTTGTTCGTTTTCAACCTTCACTCTTCACTCTTCACTTATAATCTTGACCTGGCATCTGGTCTGGCACATCATGACAGCAATTTCTTTGCTGTCATGATGCTATGAGAACCACCGTTACCCTCGATCCCGACGTGGAAGCGCTGCTGCACAAAGCGATGCGCGAGCGGGGCGAGCCCTTCAAGCAGGTGTTAAACAACGCGGTGCGCGCTGGCCTTCGGAGCGCGCCGCCGAAACGACGCAAACCCTTCAAGCAGCCGACAGTCCACATGGGAAAACCGCTAGTGGATTTAACCAAGGCGCTTGCCCTGGCCGCGGAATTGGAGGACGAGGCAATCATCGCCAAGATGCGCCAAGGCCGATGAAGCTGCCGGACGTCAACGTACTGCTTTACGCCGCCAACGTCGATAGCCCGCTACAGCCCGCGGCTAGCGCCTGGCTGGAGGCCGCATTCGAGAACCCGGGCGGCGTCGGCTTTGCCTGGGTCGTCTTGTTGGGTTTCGTGCGCGTGGGAACGCGGCGAGGCATTTTGTCCGAACCGATGTCGATTGAAACCGCCCTGCGTTTCGTCAATGTGTGGTTGTCCGAGCCCGGCGCGCGTGTGCTTCACCCCACAGAACGCCATGAGCAACTGCTGGGCCGCCTGTTGATCGCCGCAGGCTCCGCCGGCAACCTCACCACCGATGCGCATCTGGCCGCGCTGGCGATCGAACACGGTGCGACGTTGGCGTCGTTCGATCGCGACTTCGAGCGCTTCAATGGGCTGGACTTCGAGCGGCTGCACGCCTAGCCCTGGGGCACGTCCGTCCGCAATCCGCGCGGCGCTCATGCGGCAGCCCCGTCGTGTGCAAGCCATTCGATCAGTTCTCCCAAAGCTCTCTCGATCTCATACACCTCAGTGAGCTCGGCGAAGGCCCAGCGGCCGTACTGGCCGTGATTGTTCACGCCAGGCACCCAGTAGGTTTCCATGGTGGATTTCTTCTCCTTGGCATCCTCGCGCCGGTAGCCCTTGATTTCGACGATGAGGTGCAGGAGATCCTCATCGCCGTGGCCGTCCTCCACCAGGACGATGAAATCGGGCAGATACTTGCGCGTCTCGGAGCCATAGCGATAGGGTACCTCAAGACCGAGGTTGTGGTTCTTGACGTAGGCCCGGACACGCGGGTGTGACTCCGCCACGCGGCAGATCTCCGCCTCCCAATCGCTGTCGAGGATGACCCAATTGATGTGGCAGCGGCGGGCGTCGGTTTCCCAGCGCAGTGTTTTCGAGGTGTTGAAACGGACGTGTGCGGTGGAGCCGCTGGGATTGTAGGGATCGAGCACGGCCTTGATCGGTCGCTCGCCCACGAACGCGCGGGTGATTCCCGCGGTAATGCGGTTGCAGGCCATGTCGGCCAGCATTTTATACTTGAGCTGCGCCGGATAGGTTCCCCCTTTGCAGACCAGGTGGCCATCCAGCCATTGCTTGGCGATACGCTTGAGTTGCCCGAAGAGGTGCAGCGCAGGGTCATCGCCGGGCTCGCGCCACTTGTTCAGAACGAGGTAGGACGTCAGCTCGTACAAGACCTGTGAGGGGCGAACATCACCGGTGTGAATGAGATTGAGGTTCACCTTTTCGCCGATGATCCCTGAGTTTTGTGTCTCCGTGGCGCCGACGAGGTCCGGGGTCAGTTCCAGCATGGAGTCATCGTTGAACTCTGCTGTTAGCCGCTCCTCGGGCAGCTCGAGGCGGTAGCCCTCGACCCGCGGGAAGCGAATCTCGAGCGCGTCGCGTTCTGGCTGGACCGCCTTGACCTGGATAGTCTCGCGCGGCGGCTGTAGCGGCGCGACCACCGGCTTCGCGATGAAGTCGAAGGGGATCCCCAGCACGTCGGCGTATTCCACATTGAAGAGACCCTCTTCGTTTAGGTCGTAGGACTGGCGGCGCAGGGCGCGCCCGATGACCTGTTCGCAGAGGAGCTGGGTGCCGAAGGCGCGGACGCCAAGCACATGGGTGACGGTATTGGCATCCCAGCCCTCGGTGAGCATCGAGACGGAGACGACGCAACGAATTGTTCCACCCAGCCGGCCGTGCTTGCCGACGGTGTCCATCACTTCCCGCAGCAAATCTTGGTCGGTAATGCTCTCTGCCTGGCGGGGATCGCCAGTGCGTTCGATGATCTCGCGGCGGAAGCGCTCAATCTCATCGGCGGCCATGCTGTGAAATTTGTCATCCAGTGCCTCGCCGGATTCGAGTTGCTCGCTGTCGATCAGCAAGGTGTTAGGCCGCGCCAGCGGGTTGCCGTGCTCGTCGAAGTTGCGGAAGAGCGCGAGGCGTCCATTCACAGGCTTATAGGAGCCGTCTTCGTTTTGCTGCTGGAAGCCGGAAATAAAGTCGTAAACGAGCTTGGAGGTAGACGTATTGTTGCAGACCACGATGAAGCAGGGTGGTACCCGGATGCCGGCCTTATCCCACAGCTCGTAGGTCTTCTCGTAGTGACCGTAGAGAGCCTCGAGGGCAGTCTGGAGTTGCGGCGGCAGGCTCAAAGGATCGAGGGCGCTGGTTTTATCTCGGCCCTTTTTTGGCATCTTGGCGCGGATGTGTTCCCACAGGTTGCGGAACATGGGCATCTCGGCACCGGGGATATTGTCGGCTACTGGAACGCGCGGCAATTTCACGATGCCGCACTCGATGGCGTCCATCAGCGAGAAGTCGCTCATCGTCCATGGGAAGAGCGTGCCTTCGGCATAGCCTGAGCCGCGCAGAAAGAACGGGGTCGCGGACAAGTCGATCACGCGCGCCACGCCGAGTTTGCGATTCACGACCTCAAGGCCGGAGATCCAAAGACGGGCGGCTTCATTGTTCTTCTCGGCCTCCTTCTTGTCATCGCCTTTCAAGTCGTCCTCATCATCCGCTCCCGGCTTCTCTCGATAACAGTGATGGGCCTCATCGTTCAGCACCAGAATGTTTTTCATGCCCATCAGATCGGGCATCACCCGCTGGAGCATCTGGCCCTCGGTTTTGAGGGTGTTCAGCTCCTCGCCTCGCCCTCGGAGGAGCGAGCGTCCGCCCTTGGAAAGGTCGATCCGCTCGCGAAGCTTGAAGGCGTGATAGTTGGTGATAACGATCTTGGTCCGGTTCACGTCGTCCAGCAGGTCGCCCGGAACCAATTCACGGCTGGCGTAGTAGCTGTCCGGGTCATTCGGTTGCAGGACCCGCAGGCGATCCTTGATCGTGAGGCCCGGTGCAA
>JBOIEG010000970.1:0-2734 GCA_050740915.1 Gammaproteobacteria bacterium
GCTCGATCTCTTGCCGGATCGCGATACCCATCACATCAGCGTCACTGATTTCCAGTTTCCTCATAACGGAACCTCCCGTCGGCCACAGAGATACCGTTAGTGTAACAAGACTATGGGACATTATTTACGACGCTATGTATAGCACTGATGGTCTTGGAGGCGGGCGGATCTTCATTCGCGGCGGGCGTTTGGTGGCCGATAGCGAGTTTATAACGGCTAATACGTTAAGTGATCAGGATGGCCAGGGCATCGATATCGATATCACAGGGGAACTTACGGTGCGCAACGGGGCAGAAATCTCCGCCATCACTTTTGGGGCGGGGCGAGGTGGCGATGTGTGGGTGGAGGCGGCGGACCTGCTGCTGTCGGGGGACGGGTCCGAGTTCGGTACCGGCATTGCAGCGCAGACAGTACCTGGCAGCACGGGGGCGGCGGGGAATGTGACAGTCAAGGCGGATAAGCTCGCGGTGCGCAACGGGTCAGACATCTCCGCCAGCACCTTTGGAACGAGGCGAGGCGGCGATGTGTGGGTGGAGGCGGCGGACCTGCTACTTTCACAGGATGGGGCTGAGTTCGTTACCGGCATTGCAGCGCAGGCAGCACCTGGCAGCACGGGGGCGGCGGGGAATGTGACGGTCAAGGCGGGCAAGCTCACGGTGCGCAACGGGTCAGACATCTCCGCCAGCACCATTGGGACGGGGCAAGGCGGCGATGTGTGGGTGGAGGCGGCGGACATCCTGCTCTCGGGAGATGGGTCTAGGTTCTTTACCGGTATTACTTCGCAGGCAAATCCCGGCAGCACGGGGGCAGCGGGGGATGTGGCGGTCAGAGCGAATAGGCTCGCAATACGCGACGGAGCAAAAATCGCCGCCAGTACTCTCGGGACTGGGCGCGGTGGCAGCATAGCTATCACGGCACAAGACATAGAACTGTCTAATAGGGGAGGTATTTTCGCGCGGAGCTTGGGCTCAAGCGACAGTGCAATCTCAGGAAATATTTTCATTCAAGCGCAGGATAGCCTACGGATTTTCGATCAAAGCAGAATCAGCGTTGAGACTAGGCAAGCCAACGCCGGCGACATCAACCTCAACGTCGGCAACCTCCTGCATCTCCGCGACAACAGTGCCATCACCACCTCCGTCGCGGGCGGCCAGGGCGACGGCGGTAGTATCACTATCGACCCCACGTTTGTTGTCTTAGATGGCAGCCGCATCGTCGCTAACGCCCGCCAAGGGCGGGGCGGCAACATTCGCATTGTCTCCGATTTCTTCTTCGCCTCGCCCGACAGCATCGTGAGCGCCTCTTCTGACCTTGGTATCGATGGCATAGTGGACATCGAGTCCCCCGACACCGACGTCATCAGCGGCGCTTTGGAACTGCCCGAGTCCTTCCTCGATGCCGCCAGCCTCTTGAGTGATCGCTGTTCGGCACGGACTGCGAAAGGCTCAAGCAGCTTCGTCGTCAGTGGCCGTGGTGGGGTGCCGCCGGGGCCGGAGACGATGTTACCGGTGTATGCCTTCGATCTCAGTGCAAAGGCAGACGGCAGCGCGGATCGGCCACTTGGGGAGGCGGACTATGGGTCTTTAATCGTCTGACGAGGAACTGCGCCGCCCATTAAGCCTAGCCCCTTGTCACAGACAGGCCTAGGCACTTATCTGTTTAAAAGCGGTACGATTATCCGGATGCCCCCGGACACTTCGCATCGATCGAAGTGCCCTTGGCTTCAAATGGGGTTAAAGCCAATTCCCGATCAATCGGTTCAAAGTCAACTGCCCGACTTTGACAGCTGCTACGGACATGATTGTTATTTAGTAGGACGGGTCAATGCCTTAGGGGTGTTGGCGAAACCACCCCCGTACGCAGAGGGTTAAGCGATCTAAAGGAGCGGTGGGGGATTCTTTATTTTCAGGGATTTCAACTGCTTGAGTGCATCCGTTGGGGGCTCAGTCAGCTGCCAAACAGTCCCCTTAGGGCTCAACAATTGCGCGAGTTTGATCCGCTTCAAGTCATGGCGGATGTTGCGCCAAGTATCTGCGCAAGCCGCTTCTGCCCTGCGCTCGAGCAACAGGGCGAGCACGGACAAGAACACCTGGGCATGGATGCGGTGCACGGCCCAGTGGAAGACCGGACGTAGACGCAATCCGCTTTTGAGGGTCCGCCAGGCTTCTTCCACCCGTTGCAGCTGCTTGTAACCAAGCGCCAGGTCCTCGGCGGTGAGCGTATCATCAGTGCTGTGCACGACGAACTTGCCGTCCAAGCGCTCAGCGGCTTTGACCTTCCCTTCGTCGATGACGAGCGCACCTTTGGCCGTGAGCTTGAGGTAGCGCCACGACGAGATGGAGCCGCCCCTGTGGGAAAATCTGGGCGAGCTAAGCTTCGCGATCACGACGGCGAGTCCCAGGGCGCAATCGTACTTTGACCAAGGTTTGCGGCTCTCCTAGCCTTCAACCATGCGGAGGCCCGGCGTGCTTTCCGCCAGACGCAAAAACTCGATCCCGATTGCGCGATGTGCTACTGGGGCGAGGCATTGGTACTCGGGCCCAATATCAATGCGCCGATGGAGCCGCAGGCCTCGAACCTGGCGTTGCAAGCGTCAGAGTTTGTGAAAAAACCTACTGCGCTCGGGATCTCGCGTTCCGGCGGTGCTCGGAATCCTCATGTATTTCAATATACACTGCGGTTCCTGCGCTCCGGCGGAACGCGACCTTCCTTCGTTCGCGACGGTTTTTTCACA
>JBOIEG010000971.1:0-1280 GCA_050740915.1 Gammaproteobacteria bacterium
GATCTCTGGAGACTGATCTCGTTGTTTTCTCGGCCGGGATCCGGCCGCGCGATGAGATCGCGCGCGCCTGCGATTTAGCCATCGGTGCTCGGGGCGGTATACAAATTAATAATCATTGCCAGACCTCGGACCCCGGTATCTATGCCATCGGCGAGTGCGCCGTATGGAACAACCAGATCTTCGGCTTGGTCGCGCCCGGCTATCAGATGGCCCAGGTGGCGGCCGAGCATCTGTGCGGATGCGAGGCCAGCTTTACCGGCGCCGACATGAGCACCAAGCTCAAGCTCCTGGGCGTCGATGTCGCCAGCATCGGGGACGCGCATGGAAAAAGCCAAGGCGCGCGCGCCTACACCTTCATCGACGAGCCGAACGGGATCTACAAGAAGTTGGTGGTGAGCGCCGAGGGCAAGCACTTGCTCGGCGCCGTCCTGGTGGGCGAGGCCGACGCGTATGGGAACCTCTTACAGATCATGCTCAACGGCCTCGGCCTGCCCGAGCATCCCGAGGCGTTGATCCTGCCTGCGAGCCCGGCCGGCGCGCCCGGTCTCGGCGTCGATGCTCTACCGGAGGTGGCCCAGATTTGTTCCTGCAACAACGTCAGCAAGGGCCAGATTTGTGCGGCGATCCAAAGCGGGGCGAGGAGCTTAGGGGCATTGAAGTCGGCGACCAAGGCCAGTACGACCTGCGGCGGCTGCGCCCCGCTCGTGACCCAAATCTTGAACAAGGAGATGGCGCGCCTCGGGTTTACCGTTAAAAAGGATCTCTGCGAGCATTTCCCGCACTCCCGCCAAGAGTTATACCACATCGTCCGGGTCGAAAGCTGCAAGACCTTCGAGGAGTTACTGGACAAACACGGCCGCGGTCGCGGCTGCGACATTTGCAAGCCGGCGGTGGCCTCCATCCTGGCCGCGTGCTGGAACGACTATGTCTTAAAGGAGGAGCATGCGGGGTTGCAAGACACCAACGATCACTATCTCGCCAATATGCAGAAGGACGGCACCTATTCGGTGATCCCGCGCGTCGCGGGCGGGGAGATCACCCCTGAGAAGCTCATCGCGCTCGGACGGGTGGCGAAGCAGCACGGGCTTTACACCAAGATCACGGGCGCGCAGCGCATCGATATGTTCGGGGCGCGCGTCGATCAGTTGCCGCACATCTGGAAGGACTTGGTTGCCGCGGGTTTTGAATCCGGCCATGCGTATGCCAAGGCCTTGCGCACCGTCAAATCCTGCGTCGGCAGCACCTGGTGCCGTTACGGGGTCCAGGACAGCGTGGGGCTC
>JBOIEG010000972.1:0-19900 GCA_050740915.1 Gammaproteobacteria bacterium
CCCCATGTCTCCAGCGGCGTGCGTTCAGCCGGCTGCAACTTGATCGCCACGCTGGTGTTCGGCATGAGCGAGACCATAGCAATCACTGGAAAGTCTGTAAAGTTATTTAAGGGACACTACACTAGCACGAGCTTTAATCCCCCCCAAGGGCTTTGGTATCGCCCCACCCGGCCGTCTCGGCATCGCTGATTTCTTCCATTTGCCCCAAGGCGCGTATCGTCTTAGGATAACGGCTCGGTGCGTTGGTATCGACAAGCAGGTGAACAAGTGATGGGTAGCGACTATGAGTGAGATCCCTGAAGAGCTTAAATACACGCGCAACCACGAGTGGGTGCAAATGCAAGACGACGGTTCCGTGCGGGTGGGGATAACCGACTACGCCCAGCAAGAGCTCGGTGACATGGTATACGTCGAATTGCCGGAGGTTGGAAAAGCGTATCAAGCCGAGCAGGAATGCGCCGTTCTAGAATCTGTGAAGTCCGCCTCCGATATCTACTGTCCGATCGCGGGAAAAATCGTCGAGGCAAATGCCTCTCTTGGGGACACACCCGATACGGTGAACACCGACCCCTACGGCGACGGCTGGATCTTTCGCCTCCAACCGGACGATGCAGAGGATCTAGAGACCTTGCTCGACGCGGATGTTTATAGCGCACTGATCGGTGGCGGAGAGTCGTAGGAGCCTGTCAGACTTAGGGAACCGTCGCGAGGCGAGTAGGAAATCGAGCCAGATTTTCGATCATTTGAGGCGAATAGTGGTAACTATTTAACGAAAATGATCGAAAATCTGGACCGCTTTCCCACCGCCGCAGTAGGTTCTTCCTAAGTCCGACAGGCCCCTACATTCCCGATTGGCGGTAAATCCCAATGGGACCTTTAAGAGCACTTCGATTCATTCGGAGTGCCCGCCCTCACAGGAACGCGAGGACATGGGTCAATCACGCTTTAAGTGATTGACCAATGGAGCAAAGCAAAAACCACGCTTTTTGTTATTGCGATTCGACAAATTGCATGGAAGCAATTTATCGAAGCGCCCTTAATTTGGAGAACTGAAAAATGGCAACCATAACCCTCAAAGGCGATCCGATCCACACGAGCGGCGATCTGCCGCCGCTCGGAAGTCACGCGCCGGATTTTTTGCTTGTCGATGGCGCGCTTAACGACATGACGCTGGCGAATTATGGGGGAAAGCGCAAACTGCTAAACATTGTTCCCAGTTTGGACACCCCCGTTTGTGCCACGTCTACCAAGAAGTTCAATGAGGCGGCAAAGACCAATGCCAGCGCTGCCTTTCTGATGATTTCGGCCGATCTGCCGTTTGCGATGAAGCGGTTTTGCGCCGCCGAAAGTGCCGACAATGTCATCCCTTTATCCATGATGCGTTCCCGAAAGTTCGCCAAGGATTACGGCGTACTGATTCAAGACGGGCCTTTAGCAGGAGTTACGGCGCGTGCCGTGGTGGTGTTAGACCAAAACGACAAAGTTGTGTATACGGAATTAGTGCCGGAGATCGCTCAAGAGCCCGATTACGATAAAGCGCTCGCGGCGCTATAGATCGGAAATCGACTATTTGCTCATAAGCCACCTCACCCACGAAAGCGGGTCTCGGGAGATCGTCAACAGCGCGGTATGGCGCTACGCTGCGAGCTTAAAGGAGAGCCCGCGGTCGCGCCCCTGGTTATACGATGGCAGCTGAAGGCACGGTTCGCGCCATAGTGGCGATTGCTATTCCAAGCGCCGCCTTCACCCTACTGACAAACAGCTACCGCATCGTAAATCAATATTTTATTCAGGATGTCTCTGTCTCGGCGCAGGCTGCCATCGGGTCTTCCGTTTTTGTGCTGATAATGCTCTATGCCTCGTCTGAGGTGATCGCGGCAGGTGCCGGCCCGCTGATCGCCCGGGCGACAGGGGCGGGTGATACCGAGAGCCGCCGCGCGCTCTTCGGAGAGGCGCTCCTCGGCTCACTGATCCTGACCGCCTCGCTGATGTCCGTGGGGATCGTCGGTGCGCCGATGATCGCGCATACCCTGGGTTTAGAAGGGGCGACGGCCGTGGAGTGCGTGAGATATCTAAGGACGCTTCTTTGGACCTTGGCGCCGCTCGTTTTAACGCCGCTGATTGACCAAGCCTTTCTCAGTATGGGCAACGCCCGTCTGCCGTTGCTGTTACACGCGGTGTCCCTTGGACTGAACATTATTCTCACGCCCCTGCTTATCCATGGCGCGGGTTTAGGCATCGTCGGCGCCGCGCTTGCCTCGAATATCGCGCATGGCGTAGCCGCCACGATAGGTATCGTGCAGTTAAAGCGGGCAATGGGATTGCGCTGGCAGGACGTCAGGCTAAGAGGTCAGCTTCGGCGTATCGTGCGGATCGGCATGCCCATGGCTCTAGGAACAGCGGTTTTTGCCGCCGTGTACTGGGGCATGCTAAAGACGACCATATCCCCCCTCGGCCCACATGTGAACGCGGCCTTAGGGATCGGTTTCTCCGCTCTCGAAGGTTTCACCTGGCCCGTGTTCCACGGTGTGGCGCTGGGGGTTGCTTCGTTAGTAGGCCGGCATCTGGGCGCTGGGCGCCCGGACCTCGCGAAACGCACCATCGCCAGTGCGCTGCCCTTATCCACCCTGCTTGGCGTTAGCGCAACGGCGGTGTTTTTCTTTGCCGGCAGTGGCTTGTCTGGGATGTTCACCAATGACCTTGCGGTGCATCGCGAGGCGACGCAATACGCGCTTATTCTCGCGGCATCGCAGCTTGTCCTTGCCTGGGAAGCGCTTACCGAGGGGGTACTCGCGGGTGCGGGCGACACGCGAACCGTGTTCTGGTGTAGCATGCCTTTCAATTTATTGCGCATACCGCTCGCTTGGTTGTTCGCTTTTCCACTGGGCTTGGGGGCTGCCGGCGTATGGTGGGCGATCAACTTAACCACCTACGCTAAGACAGGATTCAAGGCTTGGGCGGTTTGGCGCGGCAAATGGACCGATATCGCCCTGTGACTACGAAAAGAATTTGACAGCCTGGGCTTTCGAGCATACTTTACCCCGCCTCACTACCTTTTAAAAAGGGAAACGAAATGACAAAAAAAGCGATACTTGCGTTATGGTTGTTGGTTATCTGCGTACCTTTGGCCGAGGCCGGAGAGCCGGCTACTCTGCCCAGCGGTTTGAAAACTATCACTACCGCAGAGGGAAGCGGTGATCCCGCCAAGGCAGGCAATGAGGTGACCGTGCGCTATACAGGTTGGCTTGATGAGGCTGGCAAAAAGGGAAAGAAATTCGACTCCACAGAAGACCACGGCAAGCCCTTCAAGTTTACCTTGGGAGAGGGCTTGGTGATCAAAGGTTGGGAAGAAGGGATCGCGGGCATGAAAAAGGGGGAAGAACGAACTCTGTTTATCCCCTCAGATCTCGGTTATGGCAAGGAAGGCACACCCGGCGGCCCTATCCCCCCGAACGCCAATCTGATTTTCGAGGTCAAGCTGTTACGATTTAAATGAAGGGAACCCCATGAGGGCTCGTTAACCGTTAACAGGTACTAAAATATGAGCAAACTCCGGTGGGTGGTGGTGTTCGCACTGTTGTGCGCGGGGTGTAGTGGAGATGGGGCTCCAACGGCACGCGAACAAGAAATCCAGAAGATGATGGCGACTCTTGAGCGCCAGATCCAGGAACACAAAGCAAAGGGTAGGGATTTTAGCGAGCTGGATAGATTAAAAGGCGAGCTGGAGGCAGAGCTTATCGGCGCACGAAAGAAGGGTTGAGCGCAAACGCCTCGCGCCGATAGCGAGTCGCTTACAGGGATTGACCCATGTCCTCACGTTCCTGTGAGGGCAGGCGCTCCGAATTAATCGAAGTGCCCCTCGGGTCAATCCAGGTCCTGCGCTAGCGAGTCGCGAATGAATCTAGGGATGGGGCAAAGCGTATGGCTGTAATGCGCATGCGCGATGCCAGCGTTGATGTTTGCGCCGGCCTTGACCGCTTCACACATCGTGTCTGACAATTCAAAACGCAGAAAATGCACGGAAGAGGTTTTGTCCGGCGTCTCTCGATCAAGGTCTTCGTCAGCGATGGCTTGTACTCTCTCGAAACCCGCCACCTGCACCCAAACGTGGTCTTCGATGCCGATCAGCCTAGCGAGCGCTGTCCTGCGCTGCACGGGGTCGTCGTATTCCAACATTAAGGTCGCCTTCCAGTTGCGGCCGTCTGGGATCAAAGGGACGTAGGCTTGCAACTCCTCCTCTATCCCGGTGGGCTCGAAAATGCGTTCGGCGCGCAGCATTTCCTGCACTTGATACTGAATCGTCAAGCGATCTTCAAAATATAAGGCCACATGCAGCCCAAGCGCGAGCAATCGTGCTTTTTTGTGCTGCATCAGTCGAGCTCGGAATTCGGGCCGCCTTTGGGCGTATTCCTCCAGCGAATAGAGATCGTTGCGCGTCAGTTTATCCACGCGGATCAGATCCCGTACGCCATACAGAGCAAACGAAACGGGCTTTCAGGTGATTTTGCCTTAACCAACCCGTCTTCTATTTGTCGCGCCGCGAGCGGGCAATCGCTGACATAGTGATCCGGTTTTGCCTGCTCCACGCGGTTGGAAACAGGTTTGCCGATCTTTTTGGCGATGGCGTGGTATTCGTTTTTGAAGGCGTACGTTCCATCGTGGCCTGAGCAGCGTTCGATGACTTCTACCTCGGTATCCGGCACGAGCTTGAGCACATCGCGCGTTTTTAGCCCGATGTTTTGTACCCGTTGATGGCAGGGAACATGATAGAGGATCCTTCCCAGCCCGTGCTTGAAATCCGTGCGCAATTTACCCGCTTTGTGCCTTAGCATCAGGTATTCAAAGGGATCGAAGGTATGCGCGCGCACCTTGGTGAGCTCTGCGTCATCGGGAAAGAGCAGGGGCAGCTCTTGTTTGAACATGAGGGTGCAAGAGGGGATAGGGGTCACGATGTCCCATCCGAGATCGACCAGTTTCGCGAGCTCTCCGACGTTGTCCTCTTCCGCTCTTTCCACGCTGTCTAAATCGCCGAGCTCCAACTTGGGCATGCCACAACAGCGTTCTTTTTCGAGAAGCCGCACCGAGATCCCATTGTGTTGGAATACCGCAACCAGATCCTTGTTCAGTGCCGGGTCATTCCAGTTACCGTAACAGGTCGAGAATAAGACGGTTTGGCTTCGGGTGTGCGACGTTGCTTGCGGCTGCTTGGCAATAACGGTTTCAAACTGCTTGCGAAAGGTATCGCTGTGAAAGGACGGTAGAAAAGCGTCGGGATGTATGCCGAACGACTTTTGCATCAGCGTGCGCATGGGCCGGGACCGCGTGGCGGCGTTGACGCTTTGGGCAACGACGGGGATCCCGGCGATTCGCCCCACGGTGTCGGGCGCGCTCAAAAGCTTATCCCGGATCCGTGTTTTTCCTTGTTTGAACTTCACCGCCTTGGCTCTTAGCATGAGATGAGGGAAGTCCACATTCCACGGATGTGGTGGCACATAAGGGCATTTAGTCATAAAGCAGAGATCGCAGAGATAACAATGTTCGACGACCTTCCAATAATCGGATTTCGCAACTCCATCGATCTCCAGTGTCTGCGATCCATCGACCAGATCGAACAAAGTCGGAAAAGCATTGCACAAGCTGACGCAGCGCCTGCAACCGTGACAGATATCGAATACCCGCTCCATCTCCTTAAACAGAGATCCCGGATCGTAGAACTCGGGTTCTTTGAAAAGCAGGGGGTGGCGTGTGGGGACCTCTAGGCTGCCTTCGCGGTGCCCTTTGCTGGTTTCGTTCAAAAAATTCTCCTCGTTCTTTCGCAAAATCTAATACGCGCCGGGTTAAAACCGGCTTTTACAACACGGGGGATTTCCTGGGTCAGTCAAATTGCATCGGCTATGTAAACTACCCTTTCCTTGCCACGGGGAGAATGGAGGTTGATCGTTTGGGAAATGCCGGCCGCCGCACCCCCACCCTCCCCCTAAAAAGGGGAGGGAAAGGCCAGGTATTTCATCACTGTAAGGTTGGTGGACGACTAGCTGCCTAAACTGTCCAAGGATTTCTGAAATCGATTGGCGTGCGAGCGTTCTGCTTTCGCTAAAGTCTCGAACCAGTCGCCGATCTCATCGAAGCCTTCGTCCCGGGCGGCCTTTGCCATTCCCGGATACATGTCTGTATATTCGTAGGTTTCACCCGCGATGGCCGCCTTTAGGTTATCCGAGGTAGTGCCGATCGGGAGATCGGTCGCCGGATCGCCAACGGCCTCCAGATATTCCAGATGGCCGTGGGCGTGCCCGGTTTCACCCTCCGCGGTGGAGCGAAACACCGCAGAGACATCGTTATAACCCTCCACGTCGGCTTTTTGGGCGAAGTAAAGATAACGCCGGTTCGCTTGGGATTCCCCGGCAAAGGCGTGCTTCAGATTGGTTTCGGTCTTGCTACCTTTAAGTTGCATGGCATTCCTCCTCTGGACGTGTCTTGGGCGCAGATATTTAGACTCAGTCTAAATCGAGTTGCAAGTCTAAAAGCGGCCCGCACTCTTGTCAACGAAACGCCTTGTTTAAAGCGTGCTGCGACATCGAACACATGGATGTGATCAGAAATGTATTCGCCGGCACATGGAAGAGCGCTATAGTTCCTGAATTTCGAACCCGTCCGCCTCAAGCTGGGCGGCTTTCGCGCTGCAGAGAACGGCGGTGCTCGCATGCTCTGGGGATAGATACTCGGCCGCCACGCGTTGCAGATCATCCATCTTTATGCTCAGCACTCGCTTCCGAAAACGGCGTCGGTGCGCGGCTGTTCTCCCGTTGAGCTCGGAATAAAAGGCTGTGATCGCTTCTGTTGCCGGTGATCCCGGCTTATCGACGGCCGCCACTACACCAAGAATGGTCTCTTCCAACGAATCGGCACGATGCCGATGGGTCCTTAACCACGACAACGAATGATCGAAATCCGCCAATGTCGCGGCAAGGCGAGGGTCTCGGTAGGAGAAAAAGTGGAACGCGCCGGTACCGGCGTCGTAACCCGCTCCAGAACCATAAGCCCCGCCCTTCTCCCGCACGGCATTATGGAGAAAACCGTTTTGCAAAAAATGCCCCAACACAGCCAATGCAGGCGCATCAGAATGGTCAGCGGGTACGCTGGGGTAGGCCCGCGCACAAAAGTTTACCCCTGTTGAGGTTAACCAAGCCTGATCGACCTTGGCAAAGTCGGGTGCCAGAGACAACGGTTTGATGTCTTTTGCGGTAGAATGCGCGCTCGCCCACCGGAGCTTTAGCTCCTCCAGATAACACTCCCGTTCGGCCGCCTCCCCAACCACAAGCAGTTGCTGGATGCGACGAATAAGCTTTTCATGCAAGGTCTTCAGGCGTTCCGAGAACGCGCGCAGAGACTCTTCCTGTTTCAGTTCCTTATTTAAACCCTTGAGGGCCCGCAAGCTGGTGAGCCCGTGCCACTTCTCGAGCACGAAAGCGGCCGGGCCTATCCGGCTGCACGCCGCGGTGATCGCCAGTGTATGACCGTGCTCCGTTACCGCCGATTCACGATAACTCCACGCCTGAGCGACCAATTCGCGCAAGCGCTGAAGCTCATCGAAACGAGCGAACCCAAAGGTCTGCTGCAGTAGCTCGGCCAAGGCAACCTGATTCCTTGCCAAACTATGACCCTGCACTCTTAAGACGGCGTGGAGACGGCGAACGTCAGCAAGGGCTGCTGTCACGCTGCATTGCGCATCGATGCCGCCGCTCACCCGCGCCTGCCACGCCTGCGCCTGCCGGTAATCGAGAGCGCCGACTCCGACCTGGGTTAAAGTATCGCAATAAAGGGGAAGCAACTGCAGTTCGTCCGGTCCGAGCTGCGGGAGCGTAGCGACGATATCTTCATAGACCAGCCCGTTAGTGGCTGCGGCATACCAGGTACAAGGCAGGTCGCCACAGGCACTCGGTTGGCCCTCCGGGATGTCCAGATCCGGCGGCACATCTTCAAGTCCAACACGAGGCAGAATGCCTGGATCGTCTTCTTTAGCTTGCCGTTCGGCGAGTGCGGCGGCACGCGCCACCACTTGTGCCTTGTCCTTGGCGCTCATCGCCAACTTTTTCGCCCGCAAACGCTCGCGCTCGGACCAGGCTTCCTGCTCGGCAAAGCGTTCATCCGGCGCCATGATTACCCGTATCCGATGCCGGTTCTCAAGCAAAAAGCGCCGTGCCAGCGCTTGCATAAACCCGGGTTGCTCCGTTTCCCGTCTGAGCCTATCGATCAGAGGATCGATGTCCAAAGCGGCGATGGGATCCCCGCCGTGTAATGCCACGGGCAAGGCCATTTCGATCAAGCGTAAGCCATAGGGGTAACGGCCAATCGGGATCTCGCGTTGTTCTAGTTCGAGCTGGTGCAATACCGAATCCAGCAAGTCTTTGGCGACTCCCTTTGTGACCACTTCCTCGATCACGTCCAAGACCAAGCTCTCGAGCGCATCGGCGTGCTGGGGCTCCGATCCCTCTAAACCACACACGAAGATCGCCTCGCGAGTCGCAGTGGTCAATCCATTCAGCTCTGAGGGCGAGGTCCCGAGCGGGCTGGTCTCCAACGCATGCTGCAAAGGGCAAGCGCTATTGTCGAGTAGCACCCCGGCCAACAGATGCATGCGTAACAGCTCGAGGAGATCGCGGGTGTCGCTGAGCAACCACCCGATAACGATATGGGTGCTGGCCTCAAGTTCGCCCGGGTTGGCGTAAGACGCCGTCACTGTTTGGGGGCGATCGAAGCGCTGCTCGCGAGGCGCACAAAGGCTTTCCTTTCGCGCTTCGAACCGGCTAAGCGCAAATCGGTGAAATTTCTCCTGATGCTCTCCTTCCGGGAAATTCCCATAGGTGGCAAATAGAGCGTTGGAAGCATGGTAGTGCCGGCGATGAAAATCCACTAACTGGCGATACGACAGCTGGGGGATGTCACTCGGCTCTCCGCCGCTGTTAAAGCGGTACGGGGTAGTGGGACAAAGCGCTGTGCAGAGCATTTGCCACAGGCGGGCGTGGGGCGCGCTCATGGCGCCTTTCATCTCATTGTAGACCACGCCCTTGTATACTAGGTCAGAATCGGGATCCGTGGGACGCTCAAACTCCATGCGCCAACCCTCTTGGGCGAAGTCCAGCTCATGCAGCCGCGGAAAGAAGGCAGCGTCTAAATAAACCTCCAGTAAATTGTCAAAGTCCTTGCGGCTTAAGCTTGCAAACGGAAAAGAGGTCCAATCTGGACCGGTAAACGCATTCATAAAGGTGTTAAGTGAGCGCCGCAGCATCATGAAAAAGGGATCGCGCACCGGGAACCGCTCCCCGCCGCACAACACGGTATGCTCTAGGATGTGGGCGACGCCGGTAGAATCCTCGGGTGCGGTGAGAAAGCCCACGCAAAAGACGTTATTGGGATCATCGGCCGCCAGATGTAGGTGGCGTGCACCCGTCTGTGTGTCTCGGTACTCTCTGGCCTCGAGATTGAGCGTTGGGATCTGCCTGCTTCTCAGCAGATCAAACCTTGGGTGTCGCATCGTTAGGTTCCAGGCCCTCGCACGGGCCGCGATCGGACAGACGCTTTGCTCATCGCTGCTCTAAAAAACGCTCTACATCGAGCGCCGCCATACAGCCTGAGCCCGCGGAGGTGATCGCCTGCCGGTAGATGGGGTCCGCAACATCACCGGCAGCAAACACGCCGGGCACGTTAGTCTGAGTGGCAAACCCGCTACATCCACTTCTCACTTTTATGTAACCGCCGTCCATTTCCAATTGCCCTTCGAAGATCTCGGTGTTGGGCTTGTGTCCTATCGCGATGAATATGCCGTGAACGGCAAGATCCTGAGGAACGCCGGTGACGGTGTTTTTTATCCGCATCCCGGTCACGCCTGCTTCATCGCCCAGGACCGTATCCAGCACGTGATTCCACGCGATGTCTACTTTACCATTCTGAGTCTTTTGCAGCAGCCGATTGCTCAGGATCTTCTCGGCCCGGAAGCGGTCCCGCCGATGAACCACCGTTACCTGAGAGGCGATATTGGAAAGGTACAAGGCTTCTTCCACCGCTGTGTTGCCACCTCCGATGACGGCCACGGGCTTTTGTTTATAGAAAAAACCGTCACAGGTCGCGCAAGCCGACACCCCCTTGCCGCGATAGGCCTGCTCCGACTCTAAGCCTAAATATTTCGCCGAGGCGCCGGTGGCGATTATCAAGGCATCACAGGTGTATTCGCCCTCATCGCCCGTCAGCTTAAACGGCCGCTCGCTGAGCTCCGCTTGAGTGACATGATCAACGATGATATCGGTACCGAAACGCGCCGCGTGCCGGCGCATACGTTCCATCAGATCCGGGCCCTGGACGCCTGCATCATCGCCGGGCCAGTTGTCCACGTCTGTGGTCGTCATCATCTGGCCCCCTTGCTCGAGGCCGGCGACGAGAACCGGTTCTAACGCCGCCCGCGCTGCGTACACGGCCGCGGTATAGCCCGCCGGTCCTGAACCCAAAATCAGCAAGCGCTGATGCCTGATAGCCATCCAATACCTCGACTTGTGCGTCTTTAAGAAGTTTGTTTATTTTAATCGAATTCATCCTCGAACATCGTGCCGCAAGCGCTTGCAACACGCTCGCCAATAGCGCGCCCAGGCTGTAGGATCGCAGGGTAACAGGATCATTCGCGAGGTAGATTTGATGCCTTCTTTCGATGTCGTGTCCCAGGTAGACCAGCACGAATTACGCAACGCCGTCGACCAAACCAACCGGGACATAGAGAAACGCTTCGATTTCAAGGGAACGGCGGCCCGGGCCGAACAATCCGGACGAGAGCTCACGATCATTGGGGAAACCGAGTTTCAGATCCGTCAGATCGTGGAAATATTGCATGTAAAAATGGCAAAACGAGGCATCGATCTAGGATGCCTGCAAGCGGGGGAGATAATAGAGTCCGGAAAAGAAAGCCGGCAGACCATTCTGGCTAAACATGGGATAGACAAAGAAACAGCCAAAGCGATCCTTAAAACCGTCAAGGAAAGCAAGCTCAAGGTACAAGCGATGGTGCAAGGCGAAGAGGTAAGAGTCGCAGGGAAAAAACGCGATGACTTACAAGAGATCATCCGCACTTTGCGAGAGAAAGAGTTCGGACAACCGTTGCAGTATATCAACTTTCGGGAATAACCCCGTCCAAAGCACAACGGATTGAAGAAGAAGAACGAAGAGGGGATCCCCGCTCATAAACCCGTCACTCCAAGCTATGGTCCAAGCAGGGCTTTGTGACCTCGAGCCGGCCGTGCCAAAGCCAATGAAAAAGCAGGGTGCTCCGTCTCGTAGTGCTGCTCGACGCGAAATCCCGCTTCGCTCAGGAGTTGCTCCAAGCCCTGGTGGGTAAACTTGCAGCTGATCTCGGTGCGGATCGGTTCTCCTTCTATCAAATGCAGGCGTTCACCGAGCAGCGGAAAACAGACCCTTTGAGAGCGGCTGGGGAGCAAGTACATTTCGATGCGGCGGGCCAGAGGATTGAAATACGCATAATGGTGGAATGTTTCCAGATCAAAATTGGCGCCGCTTCGCTTGTTGATCACGCGAAGCATGTTGAGGTTAAAGCATGCAGTCAGCCCAGCAGCATCGTTGTAGGCGGCATGCAGAAGGTGCGGAGGCTTGATCCGATCGGCGCCAATGAGCAGCCAGTCACCGTCGTCCATGAGAGTGTGCAATTCGCTCAAGAATTCCAGCGCCTCTGGCTCTTCGAAGTTGCCGATGGTGCTGCCCAGAAACAACAGCAGATCGGTACCGCCATTGGCTGGCAAATGCGCCAATCCCGCCGAATAATCACCCACCAGCGCCTGCACCCGCAACCAGCGATGCTCTTGGATCAAAAGGCGCCCCGTCTCCACCAGCATGGTTTGGCAAACATCGAACGGCGCGTAGGTCGGAAAACACCCCTGCTTGTGGCAGGCATCGAGCAGGCGGCGCGTCTTGCGGGAGGCGCCGCTGCCGAATTCCACGATACGATGCGGTCGAACGATATCGATGATCTCTGGGGCATGTCGGGCAAGTAAGGAGTCTTCCGTGCGGGTGAGGTAGTATTCTGGCCGATCACAGATGCGCTCGAACAAAGTCGAGCCCGTCGCGTCATAAAAATATTTCGGGGGAAGCGAACGGGGTTTGGAGAACAGTCCCTTGCGCAGATCGTCCGCGAGACTTGACTTAGCCACCGATGGCCGCACTTCCTCCCACGTGAGTGAGTTGTCTGTACGCCAAAGCTTCGCACATTTATCCATCGGGCGCGGATCCTTTTTTTATACGTGAAGCTATAGGCTACCACCGATAGGGAAGAACTAGTACCTTGCGAGGGCTTCCGCGGCCGAGCTTGGCCGCAGCGAGCTGAAAAACAAGCGGCTAAGCAGCATGCTATGATGCCTGTCATGCGTACCCTGTCTGGCTCTACCTGCCCAAGGAACTTAAGGAGCAGGTCCGCGAGCAAACCACCTTACATCGGTGGTGGAGCAGTGCTGTTAGGCATGAGCTTTTTGAAGCACCTTGATTTTACTCAACGCGGGGATACTTTGACTCTGCATCAGCCTCGCTGAAGGCGGAAGTGTTCTTAGGACACTTCGAAAAGTCCCATCCGTGGAATTTTTCGAATCGCAAAGCACATGCTGCTAAGCTTTGACATAACGAAATTCACATACCAAGCGATAAAGCGGAGATCGGACTATGGCCACCATCGATGAAGTGAAGATGGTGTTGGGAGACGCTTTGCAACTGGGGGAGCGAGCCCAGCGTTTGGAGGCGAACACCCGATTGCTCGGAAATCTTCCAGAGCTCGACTCCATGGCGGTGGTCACTGTGTTAACCAGCCTCGAAGAGCACTTCGGATTCATCATCAACGATGACGAAATCAGCGCCGAGACTTTTGCAACGCTCGCGAGCCTGAGCGAATTCGTAGGGCAAAAATTGCGCTCATGAGGCAGGGCGTAGGCGGCGCTCCCCCTGCGGAGCCCGCATTTTTGCAAAGTGCGGCGGGCGCCATTTTCACGTTGTTCTACCGCCCGCGCGCGGATCATGCTAAAGGAGGCGCGGTGCTCATCGTTCCTCCGTTCGCCGAAGAGATGAACAAATCCCGGCGTATGTTCGCCTTGCTGGCGCGGGATCTGTCGTGCCTTGGTTACGGCGTGATGCTGGTCGATCTGTACGGTACTGGTGACAGCGAAGGGGAATTCGTCGAAGCGCGCTGGGCGATGTGGAAGGAGGATATCGCTCGCAGTGCCGAGTGGCTGCAGGGGCAAGGAGCCGAATCCTTTTATCTGCGGGTCTGCGGCTGGGTGCGCTGCTTGCTCTGGACGTGGCTAAGAATTTTGGCTTTCCTTTGAAACGGATCGTGTTGTGGCAACCTGTGACCAGTGGTTCCGTTACGTTGACGCAGTTTCTGCGTCTAAGGCTTGCCGCCAGCATGATGGACAGCATCAAAGAGAAAGAAACCACAGAGCAATTGCGTCGGGTGCTGTTTCAGGAGCGCGTCCCCTTGGAGGTGGGGGGATATGAGCTTGCACCGGGGCTCGCATCCGCTATTGAAGCGTTGAACCTGGCTGCCTTGGGCGCAGCAGGCTTGCCGCCCATAGATTGGTTTGAAGTGGTGTCGGCAGAAGGTCGCCCTATGCCACCCGCCAGCCAGCGGGTTACAGAGCTCTGGGAGGGAAAAGGACTTGAGGTTCACACTCAAACGATAGCCGGCGAACCGTTTTGGAGCGCGCCCGAGGTGACCGTAGTGCCAGCCTTGCTTTCGGCGACCGCAGCGATTTTCCGGAGTCAGTTAAGCGATGTCCGTTGAGAAGCCCCTGTGCTTCCGTTGCGAGGGAGCATGGCTGTATGGGATCGCCCACTTGCCGGATGCGCCCCAGCGGCGAGGTGTGCTCATCTTAGTGGGCGGGCCGCAGTATCGAGTCGGCAGCCATCGGCAGTTTTTGCTCCTGGCCCGCTACCTGGCTGGGTCGGGGATCCCGACACTGCGCTTCGACTACCGCGGTAGGGGAGATAGCGACGGGGAGACCTGCTCGTTTGAACACACAGATCTCGATATTGGCGCCGCTATAGACGAGCTGTTTTCCTTGGCGCCAAGCCTAGAGGAGGTGGTGATCTGGGGCTTGTGCGATGCGGCTTCGGCCGCCTTGCTCTATGCCCACCGGGATCCCCGGGTAGCGGGTTTGGTTTTACTGAACCCTTGGGTGCGCACCGAGGCAGGGATCGCCAAGGTGTACTTGAAGAATTATTACCCGGCTCGCTTACTTGATCCGAACCTGTGGCGCAAAATCATCCGCGGTAAATTCGATTTCTCGCTCGCCATGCGTTCATTTCTTGGCCTGGCGGCGGCAGGTCTGGGTATGGCTCAATCGGTGGGCTCACCGAGCAGCGGGGTAAATCAGGAAGCAGATCCCTTCCGGACCGCATGCTCGATGGCTTGCGGCGGTATCAAGGCAGGGTAATGTTGATATTGAGCGGTCAAGATCTGACCGCACAGGAGTTCCGAGACCTAAGCTCGGCGTCTCCCCACCCCAGTGGCGCGAGCAACTCGCTTTCCCACGCCTCACCCGGCATGAGCTTGCGGAGGCCAACCACACCTTTTCAAAGCGTCAATGGAGAGATCAGGTCGCAGCGTGGACCGCAGAGTGGGTGCAGGCGACGTGGACGTGAAGCGGGTGCTCATGTCAGCGGCTCCCATATCGTGTTCGAGATAAAAGTATTTAACTCCTCTTACGGTCTACAATCTTTACCCCGGACCTCACGCCGTCGTACGCTTATACGAAAAAGGTCACTCCTCACCGTGGCTCATGGCGCCATGGTGTCCAAAAAAAACCCCCGCCGTCGGCGAGGTAAAGGAGGAGGCGAAACAGACACGCGGAGGTCTGGCATGCCTGTTTCGTACTGATGTCTAAGTATAGCAAGTCAAATGCCATAAGCTAGGGATGAGTAGATAAGTCTATGATGATTCAACGGGCATTCTAGATTTGTGATGGACTAACGGAAGGCGCGGTGGGGCTTCCCGTTAGGCTTTAGGGAGCATGATGGTGCGTTGCAGACGGCTTGAGCACTATTTTCGTGCACCGCTTGGAGCTAAAGACGCTCTAGGACGAGAAAACTTAACGGATATGCATTTTTGTCATCAGCGCGGCGCTCTCGGCGCTTGATTTCCCGCCACTCGGCCCGGTCGATGTCGGGGAAATACACGTCTCCTTCTATATCCGCATGCACCTCTGTGAGATAAAGCCGCCTCGCCCGGGGCAACGCTTCTTGATAAAGCCTCGCGCCACCGATGAGCATCACCTCTTCGGCTGAGGTGGCGAAAACCAGGGCCGCGCCGAGCGAGGGCATGACGGCGCAGCCTCGGGCGATCCGCTCTGGATGCGTCGAGATAACGATATTTTGCCGGCCTGGCAAGGGGCGACCGATGGATTCATGGGTTTTTCGGCCCATCACGATAGGTTTGCCCATGGTGATAGCCCGAAAATGATTCAGGTCCGCCGGCAGATGCCAGGGAAGCCGGCCAGCCTTGCCAATGACCCCGCCGCGCGCCACGGCCACGACGATGGCACAATTCGATTCCGCACTTAGACGGCGATCGGCGCCGGGATCGGCGGATGGCATTGGTAGTTCTCGAGCTCGAAGTCCGTGTAGCGAAACGCGAACAGCGAACGAACCTGTGGGTTGATTCGCATGCGTGGAGGCGGGTAAGGGCTGCGCCTGAGTTGCGTTTCCACTTGTGCGCAGTGGTTCAGATAGATATGGGCGTCTCCTAAGGTGTGGATAAACTCCCCTGGCGAGAAGCCTGCCACCTGTGCCACCATCAGCGTGAGCAGGGCGTAGGAGGCGATATTAAAAGGCACGCCGAGAAAGAGATCAGCGCTGCGCTGATACAGTTGGCAGGAGAGCCGTCCAGCCTGTCCTGAGCCTGCCGAAGGAGCGACGTAGAACTGGAACAGCACATGGCAAGGCGCAAGCGCCATACGTTCCAACTCCCCGACATTCCACGCGCTGATGAGCAGCCGCCGGGAATCTGGATCGCGCTTGATGCGCTCGAGCAGCTCCGCTATTTGGTCAATCGTTCCGCCGTCGGCCGTACGCCAGCTGCGCCACTGGGCGCCGTAGACCGGTCCTAGCTCACCCACCCTATCGGCCCACTCGTCCCAGATAGTGACGCCCGACTCTCGTAGTGAGCGCACATTGGTTTCGCCGCGCAGAAACCAGAGCAGCTCGTGGATGATGGATTTGATATGCAGGCGCTTGGTTGTGACCGCCGGGAAGCCTTCGGCTAGATCAAAGCGCATCTGATAGCCAAACACGCTCAAGGTTCCGGTGCCGGTCCGATCCGCCTTTTGCACGCCGTGCTCCAGGACGTATCTCAGCAAGTCCAGGTACTGTTTCACTATGCCTTTTTGCGCTGAGCCCAGGCCAGCAAGCACGCGCCGGCTAAGATCATGGGAAAGCTCAGGGCTTGCCCCATGGTCAGCCAGCCGAAGGCGAGGTAACCCAAAGGCTGGTCGGGCTCGCGCACGAATTCCACGGCGAAACGGAACACGCCATAGCCCAGCAAGAACCAGCCGGTGACCGATCCCGCTGGCCGCGGTCGGCGAGAGTAAATCCACAAGGCCACAAACAATACGGCCCCCTCCAGAAAGGCCTCATAGAGCTGTGATGGATGGCGCGGGATCCCCCCTGCTCGCGGGTCTGGGAACACCATCCCCCACGGCAGATGGGTCGCCGTTCCCCACAATTCCCCGTTGATAAAATTCGCCATACGCCCCAAAAACAGGCTGATGGGACCTGCCGCCGAAAGGAAATCCGCCGCCACCCAGAAGCGCTTGCCCCGTTTGCGCCCAAACAGCCAGGTGCCCAGGAACAGCCCCAGCAAGCCCCCGTGAAAGGACATCCCGCCGCGCCAGACCTTGAAAACTTCCAGCGGGCTCTGCAGGTAATAGGACAGGTCGTAAAACAGCACGTGACCGAGTCGCCCGCCCAGCACAACGCCCAGGGCGACGTAGAACATCAGATCATCCACCTGTTTGGCGCTCCAGCCCGAATCCGGGCGCTTCGCGCGCCCGCGCAGGAGGCCCCACACCAGACCGATCCCGGCGACATACGCCAGCCCATACCAGCGGATCGCCAACGGGCCTATTTGGAGCGCAATGGGGTCGATGTCCGGATACGGAATCATGCTGGGGGTATGTTAACGTGAACCTCAGAAAATGCCAGGTCCGAAAAGACCGCTTATTCTGATGGGCAATTCGATAAATTGCTTCCCTGCGATTTATCGAATCGCAAAGCAAAAAGCGTGGTTTTTGCTTTGCTCCATTGGTCAATCACTTTGATTGACCAATGTCCTCACGTCCCTGTGAGGACGGGCACTCCGAATTAATCGAAATGCCCTGATCTGCGAGCCGGCTCGCGTTACACTAAACAGGCCACGTTAACCATCAGCAACTCTAAAATGGCACGAACGAAAAACGCCCTCGCGAACGAGACCAGTCCTTACCTGTTACAACACGCGGATAACCCTGTCGCTTGGTACCCCTGGGGGGCGGAGGCATTGGAGCACGCGCGGCTTGAAGACAAGCCCATCTTGCTCTCTATCGGTTACTCGGCTTGCCATTGGTGTCACGTGATGGCGCACGAGTCATTCGAGGACGAGGAGACCGCGGCCCTGATGAACACGCATTTCATCAGTATCAAGGTGGATCGCGAAGAGCGGCCCGATCTGGACAAGATCTACCAGACGGCCCAGCATTTGATCACCGAGCGTAGCGGTGGCTGGCCGCTGACCATGTTCCTTTCCCCGCGCGATCAAACGCCGTTTTTCGGGGGGACTTATTTCCCCCGCGAATCCCGCTATGGGTTGCCGGGGTTTAAAGAGATCCTAGGTCATATTGCCGAGGCGTACCGCTCCGATCCCGAGGGTGTGAGCAAGCACGGTAGAGCCGTGCAGGAAGCCTTGCAACGACAGGCGGCACAAGAGGAGGCACGTGCTGCTGGGCCGGGCGAAGTAAGCACTATCCCGCTGGTCCTCGCCCGGCGGCAGATCGGCGACAGCTTTGAGTCCAGGTTTGGCGGGTTCAGCGGCGCGCCCAAGTTCCCTCACCCGACGACCCTAGAACGGCTGTTTCGGCATTATTGTGCGAGTGTCGAAAGCGGGGCGCCGGATGCTGCGGCGTTGCACATGGCTTTGTTCACCCTGGAGCGTATGGCGGCAGGCGGGATCTACGACCACATAGGCGGCGGATTTTGCCGCTATTCCGTAGACGCTTCCTGGATGATCCCCCATTTTGAAAAGATGCTTTACGACAATGCCTTGCTACTGCCCTTGTATTGTGTGGCCTGGCAGCTCTGCGGCCAACCGCGATACCGGGAAGTGGCGATAGAAACCGCCGAATGGGCAATACGAGACATGCAATCCCCCGAAGGGGGATATTACTCCAGCTTGGATGCGGATTCGGAAGGAGAGGAAGGCAAGTTTTACGTTTGGACCCGCGACGAGCTTGCAGCGGTCCTCGATGAGCGCGATCACACGGTGTTTTTCCAGCGCTACGGCCTCGATAAACCCGCTAATTTCGAAGGTCAATGGCACTTGCGGATCTGTGCCGAAATAGCGCAACTGGTTGCGGCATCGGGGCTAACAGAAGAAGAGCTGAGACAAAGGCTAGATAGGGCGCGGCGCAGCCTGTTAGTGCTGCGCAACGGGCGGGTATGGCCCGGGCGCGATGAGAAGCTACTGACCTCATGGAATGCACTGATGATCAAGGGGATGGCTATAGCCGGCCGGGTGTTGCAGCGGGACGATTACCTACTTTCCGCGCAACGCGCAGTGGATTTCATCCACAACAGAATGTGGCGCGGCGGACGGCTGCTCGCCACCTACAAGGACGGCAAGGCACATCTCAATGCCTACTTAGACGATTATGCGTTTCTCATCGATGCCTTGCTGGCATTGCTGCAGGCGCGATGGCGGCAGGGCGATTTGGATTTTGCCGTCGAGCTCGCGGAAGCCCTACTACAGCGTTTCGAGGATGCGCCCGCGGGCGGCTTCTACTTCACCTCCCATGACCACGAGCGGCTGATCCAGCGCACCAAGTCCTTGCAGGACGATGCGGTGCCTTCTGGGGCCGGGATCGCGGCCCATGTGCTCACTCGCTTGGGTTACCTGCTGGGCGAAACGCGGTTTTTGGACGCAGCGACGCGCGCCACCCAAGGGGGCTGGATTGCCATCGAGCGCTACCCCTCCGCCTATAACGCCATGTTGCTTGCTCTCGAGGAGCAGCTATCGCCTCCAGAGACTATCGTGATCCGCGGGGATGCGGAGGCGATCAAGGGATGGCACGCGCGGTGTGTCGAACGTTATTCGCCACGCCGCATGGTATTGGCGATCCCGAGCTCCGCTCAAGAGCTGCCGAAAGCGCTGCATGAAAAAAAGCCTGGCGAGAGGACCGTAGCCTACGTTTGCCAGGGCTATCGATGCGGCCCCCCCATTACCGAATGGTCCGCATTGGGCGCGATCCTGGACAAACGATGACTCGCGGGGTGACCAGGGTCCTGCACCCCTGTCTAGCACGGGCTTCGCGGTGTTCAGGAAATTAGCTGTCTATAATTAGTGTAGTGTCCCTTAAATAACTTTACAGACTTTCCAGTGATTGCTATGGTCTCGCTCATGCCGAACATCCGCGTGGCGATCAAGTTGCAGCCGGCTGAACGCACGCCGCTGGAGACATGGGGATCCGCACACGGAACTCCGCAACAGGTGGCGCTGCGCTGCCGGATTATCTTGGGCGCCCTGGCGGATCAGAACAATGTGTCGATCGCCGAAGAACTCGGCGTAAGCCGGCCCACCGTGCAACTGTGGCGCACGCGGGTCCGCGAGCAGGGCATC
>JBOIEG010000973.1:0-6079 GCA_050740915.1 Gammaproteobacteria bacterium
TCAACACGCACGTTATGGCTTTGGTGTTCAACCTAAGTCCGACAGGCTCCTAGGCGACATTCCACCCGCGCTTGTCTCACCGGCGCCGGTATCCCCTCTCGGCGGTTTATCGCCGCGAATATCGAAAAATTCACAAACTCTGAGTCCTCATAGAAGCCCGGATGAAGCTTTGCGGGATCCGGGATGATCCGCGCAGGGAATTCCCGTATTCCGCTGCGCTGCATACGGGCTCCGGCCTTTGCGGATCTCCCCGAGCGGGAAGGGTACGCTGTGCGCACGCGAAAAGGTCGATGATACGTCCGAGCGGTTGCGGTAAATCCGATGCGTGGTCCGCGTGCGCACCGCGCCGTGCATACCCTACGACTAAACGCTAAGCCGGTGCGGCAGGCGCGACAGCACTTCGTCGTACATCGCGTCGGGCGCGATATCGGCTCCGTTGGGCCAGACCACGACGCCCGTCTCGATCCGAGCTTGGGCAAAGAACGCGGGATCCGAAAGGGGTGCAAACACGCCTTCGAACGTCTCCGAGGATATGTCCACGATCCCCGCTACGCCATCGGCAAATTCGACATCGAGGCGGTAACCGGGAAGGACTTTGAGGCTCGTGATTTCCCAAGGAATCATACTCGCTACTCCAATGGTGGAATCGGGTTAGGGTTCGCTTTGGCGCGGCACAGGCGCCAGTTTTCCATGAGTTCGGTGCGATGCTCAGCCGCCCATTCCAGCACCATCGCCAATGCCCGTTTCGGGACGTGGCCCCTGATAACCTCCAGGGTCTCGATGCTGACCAGGGCTTCAAACTCGCCGTACCTTGCATGGAAATGAGGCGGCCCATGCTCGCGCCAATACATGCTGATGACGACACCGAAAAAGACGCTGATCGTCGGCATGGCGTTCCCGTATCATATGACGTGGTACGCCCATATCATATCTCAGAGTTTGTGAAAAAATCTGCTGCGCTCGGGATCTCGTGTTCCGGCGGTGCTCGGAATCCTCATGTATTTCAATATACACTCCGGTTCCTCCGCTCCGGCGGAACACGACCTCCCTTCGCTCGCGAGGATTTTTCACAAACTCTCACCACTCCGGCCCCCGATAGTGAGCAGACCCAGAGCAACCGGAGCTCCACGCCAGAGGCACTTCAGATCTGCACCCGTTCACGCACGGTGGTGACGCGGACCCTGCTTTGGGCGATCCGGTCTTTTCTGGGCGCGCTGTTTCTCGCCACGGGCATCGCTAAGCTGCTCGACAACCGCGGTTTTGCTCAGGTGATCGCGACCTATGAGCTCGCCATTCCCGAGCCCGGTTTGTTGCCGCTCGCACTCGGCATCTCTTTGCTGGAGCTCGCGGTCGGGATCAATATTCTGCGTGGCCGGAGGCTGAAGCAAAACGTGCTCGCCACGCTCGTCTTTCACATCGGCTACACGGCGCTTGCGGCGGCGACGCTGGTCAGAGGACTCCCGATCGAGAATTGCGGTTGCTTCGGAGTCTTCCTCGCCCGACCCCTGCGCTGGTCCACGGTGGGCGAAGATCTAGCCCTCACGGCCGTCAGCGCGGTGGGCGTGTTTCTGCTTAACAACCGGAGCCGGCGCACCTGAGAGCTTGTGAAAAATGGGGTGAAACATGTCAGATGCAGTAAAAGCTGAAATTGAACATTTCATGCAGGGCCTTACCAAGCGCAATCCTGGCGAGCCAGAGTTTCACCAGGCTGTGCAGGAAGTGAGCGAAACACTCATGCCGTACATCTTAGATAACCCAAAATACAAAGAGGCACAGATCCTCGAACGCATGACCGAACCCGACCGGATCGTGATCTTCCGCGTCACGTGGGAGGAAGATCAAGGCCAGATCCGCGCCAATCGGGCCTGGCGCGTGCAGTTCAATAACGCCATCGGCCCGTACAAGGGCGGCCTGCGCTTTCACCCGACGGTGACCCAGAGCGTGTTAAAGTTTCTCGGCTTCGAACAGGTGTTCAAGAACAGCTTGACCGGCCTGCCGATGGGCGGAGCCAAGGGCGGTTCGAACTTCAACCCGAAAGGCAAGAGCGACCGTGAAGTCATGCGATTTTGCCAGTCTTTGATGACGGAGCTGCATCGGCATATTGGCGAAGACACGGACATTCCCGCTGGCGATATTGGCGTCGGCGCCCGCGAGATGGGCTTCCTGTTCGGCCAGTACAAACGGCTGGTGAACCGTTTCGTCGGCACGCTGACGGGCAAAGGCCTGGCCTTCGGCGGTAGCTTGGTCCGCACTGAGGCCACCGGCTATGGCGTGGTCTACTTCATGCAAAACATGTTGAACGAGCACGGCGAGGGCATTGCAGGCAAAGTCGCGGCCGTCTCCGGTTCTGGTAACGTCGCGTTGTATTGCATCGAGAAGCTCAACCAACTGGGCGCGAAAGTCGTCACAGCCTCGGATTCGGACGGATCGATTTACGATCCCGGTGGCATTACCCTAGAAAAGCTCGCCTGGCTCAAACAACTCAAGGAGATTCGACGCGGGCGCATCGAGGAATATGCCGAGCATTTCTCCGGTGCGGAATACCTCGAGGGTCAATGTCCGTGGGGCGTCAAGGCCGACCTGGCGTTTCCCTGCGCCACCCAAAACGAGCTCGATGGCGACGACGCTCGGCAACTGATTGACAACGGTGTCATCGCAGTCGCCGAAGGCGCCAACATGCCCAGCACTCTCGACGCCGTGCACCGGTTTCTGGCCGCGAAGAAGTTGTTTGCTCCCGGCAAGGCGGCCAACGCAGGCGGTGTCGCCGTGTCGGGGCTCGAACAAGCGCAAAACTCAATGCGCATCGCGTGGAGTCATGATGAGGTCGAGGCCCGGCTGGCCGGCATCATGAAGAACATCCATGCGCAATGTATCAAACACGGCAAACAGGCGGATGGCTTTGTTAACTACGTGCGCGGCGCGAACATCGCCGGCTTCGTAAAAGTCGCCGACGCGATGTTGGCTTATGGCGTGGTATAGAGCGCCACTGTCACAGCTCGATATCATTTTTTAGGCTTGTATAAAACAGGGCGGCAGCGAGTTCACTGAGGGCAACCGGAGGCGGAAGCACGGGCAGAGGCCCAGTTCAAATAGGCGAGGCGTTTTGCTCGCCCCCAGTTTGAATCCGCTAGCCGCCGATTTCTTGTAATCACTCGACCCACGTTAACCTATGAACAAGAAAAAGTTGCTTTTGCTGCTGAGCGTCGCTCTGCTCTTGGTCGGCTTTTTTGCCTTCGACCTGGGGCAATACTTGAGCTTGGCTTTCTTCAAAGCACAACAAGCGCGTATTGACGCCTATTACCAAGCTCAGCCCTTGCGCATGGTAGGGATTTATTTTGTGCTATACGTAGCGGTAACCGGCTTGTCATTGCCAGGCGCTGCCATCATGACGCTGGCCGCGGGCGCGATCTTCGATCTCTTTTGGGGCACGGTGATCGTATCTTTTGCGAGCACCATCGGCGCCACCCTCGCCTTTCTGGCGTCTCGCTTCCTGTTGCGCGATGCGATGCAGGCCCGCTTCCGCGACAAGCTAAAAGCTATCAATGCCGGCATCGAAAAAGATGGCGCCTTCTATTTGTTCGTCCTGCGCCTGGTTCCCGCCTTCCCCTTTTTCGTGATCAACCTGGTGATGGGACTGACCTCAATCAAGACCGCCACTTTCTATTGGGTGAGCCAGCTCGGGATGCTGGCCGGCACCTTGGTCTACGTCAACGCGGGCACCCAGATCGCGAGCATCGATTCTGCGGCAGGGATCTTATCGCCCGGCCTCATCGCCTCTTTTGTCCTCCTGGGACTGTTTCCCCTGCTCGCGAAGAGGCTAGCCGAATACGCCAAGGCGCGGAAGGCGCTGCGCCGCTTCCCCCGCCCCAAACGCTTTGACCGCAACCTGGTGGTGATCGGCGCGGGCTCTGCGGGGCTGGTAGCCGCTTACATCGCCTCCGCGGTGAAGGCAAGAGTAACTTTGATCGAAAAACACAAGATGGGGGGCGATTGCCTCAACACCGGTTGCGTTCCATCCAAGGCCTTGCTGCGTTCAGCCAAGTTTCTCTCGCACATCAAGCGCGCAAAGGAGTTTGGCGTGCGCAGCGCCCAGGCCGATTTCGACTTTGCCGAGATCATGCAACGGGTTCAGCGCATCGTGCGCACGGTGGAACCCCACGACTCGAGCGAGCGCTATACGTCACTCGGTGTCGAATGCATTCAAGGCGAAGCGCGCATCATCTCACCCTACACCGTGCAAGTGAACGGCCGCACCCTCACCACGCGCGGCATCGTGATCGCTGCCGGCGGCCGGCCGTTTGCCCCCCCCATCCCGGGTCTTGAAGAAGTGGGTTATCTCACTTCGGATACCGTGTGGGAGCTGCGGCGATTGCCCGCGCGCCTGGCAGTCCTGGGTGGGGGACCCATCGGCTGCGAGCTGGCTCAAGCCTTCGCTCGTTTCGGCAGTCGCGTGACCCAAATAGGGCCACGTCTCCTCCCGCGCGAAGACCCCGAGATCGGGGCGATGATCAAGGAACGCTTCGAAAGCGAAGGGATAGACGTGCGCCTGGGCCATAAAGCCGCCGAATGCCGCATTATCAACGGACAGAAGACCCTCATCTGCAAGCGCGAGGAGAATGGGGAGGAAGTCGCGATCGAATTCGATGCGGTGTTAGTGGCCGTAGGGCGCATCGCCAACACCGATGGCTATGGGTTAGAAGAGCTGGGCATTACGCTCACGCCCTCTCGCACCATAGAGACCAACGATTACCTGCAAACCCGCTGCCCCAACGTTTATGCCTGCGGCGATGTCGCAGGCCCGTTTCAGTTCACCCACACCGCATCCCATCAGGCGTGGTACGCGGCAGTCAACGCGTTGTTTGGCCGTTTCAAGAAATTCCGCGCAGACTACTCGGTGATCCCCTGGGCCACCTTCACCGATCCGGAAGTCGCCCGCGTCGGGCTGAACGAGCAGGATGCCAAAACGCAAGGGATCCCCTACGAGGTGACGACTTATCAATTGGCGGATCTCGATCGCGCCATCGCCGAGGAGGAAGCCCATGGGCTGGTAAAAGTGCTGACGGCGCCGGGGAAAGATCGGATCTTAGGCGCGACCATCGTGGGCGATCACGCCGGTGAGATCATCGCCGAATACGTTGCCGCCATGCGGCATAAGTTCGGCCTCAACAAGATCTTGGGCACCATCCACATCTATCCCACCCTGGCGGAAGCGAGCAAATTCGCCGCTGGTGAATGGAAACGCGCCCACGCCCCCCAAGCGCTGTTGCGCTTCGTTGAACGCTATCACCGGTGGCGACGGTGATCACCGTATTCGGCTAGTGGTTACGCCCACCCTTTTCTCCCCCGGGTGTATGGTGAGGTAGAGGGAGCCGCTTGGGCGAAGCCAAAGGGCTGGTCGACATAGAGGCTCACTATCGCATCGGGAAAACCAATATGCCATCCGGGTGCGAAATCCCGCTGGCTACGCCAAGCGCGTTGTCGCGGTCACCGTGGACGGCATCCAAGCCCCGATTGAAGACGGCTGGGCCTGCATCAGCTTTGGTCCGTGACGGTCAAGCGCATGAGGTGGAAGTGACCCTGGGACCTTTTGGCCCGCAGTGATTGGGCCTTCCCGCACCTTCACCATCCTGCGGCCAATATCTGAGTGCGTTAGCGTGCGGTGGCCGAATGTCTTTTCAAGGCGCGCAGAGAGCCGGAACAGGACCCGGCCGAGCTTTGGGGTCGGCAGGTCGGTGTCAGGGAGCAAGGACCACCGCACAAGCGATAGCCATCCCACAGGTCCGTTTCATACTCGAAGAGCGCGGCACCGCCGAGGTAAGCTTGATGCAAGAGCGATACGGATTTCGGCAATCATGGCTTGCTCAGTGGCAACGTCTATACTTCAGAAGTAACCGTTGACGGACCAGCCTCCTAAAGCCGTGAGTTGAAAACCATCAGGTAAGATCTAAAAAGTCTTCATACGTAGGATCTTTAAACTTATTGAATTATAAGGGGAACTAACGAGGTTTCACTCGATCCCATAGAGCAATCAAGCACGATTGACTCTAGTCATAAGGGGGACCGAGTGAAACAACGACAA
>JBOIEG010000974.1:0-2090 GCA_050740915.1 Gammaproteobacteria bacterium
GCGAGCGAAGGGAGGTCGCGTTCCGCCGGAGCGCAGGAACCGCAGTGTATATTGAAATACATGAGGATTCCGAGCACCGCCGGAACGCGAGATCCCGAGCGCAGTAGGTTTTTTCACAAACTCTGACGTGATACCGCTCTTAGAGCCCTTCCACGAGGATCGAGATCCGCCGAACAAAAAAGCCCTGCGATCGTGCGCCGCAGGGCTTTCTTAACTGATCGAAGATCTTATTTCCTCATCGCCCGTTCGAACATCCGATCCAGCTTGTCGGTAGTGTCATTGCAGCAGGCTTGAGCGTTGTCGGCGGCTCGTTGCGCCTGCTCGCCTGCGCTCATCGCTGAGGTCGCAGTATTCATCGCTTCGTCGGCTTTGGTGCCGGCGGCGCGCGCTTCGGACAAAGCATTGTTGGCAGTAGCGCGTACTTCTTCGAGTTGGCCGGTTGTGGCGCATCCGGCCATCAGCCCGATCAACAACGAAATAGCAATTACTCGCGACACAAAAATGCCAGTTTGTTTCATTACCCGTTCTCCTTTTCGACAGAGTTTGAAAAGCCCCAAGGTACTTCGAAGGTCTTACACCTTCATTATTGAATATGGACTATATTCTCCAAATTAGCAACTTTTACAGCCGCCAAGTTTTAAGATTTCTGAGGCTATAGATTGACCCCAACAACGCTCTTAAGGCCGGCAACCAAACGTCGGATCGCTTCCGTTGCTGCTTCTTTTTGCAAGGCCCCGTAAGCGATCCTGAAACAGCAACCGGTTTCTAAACCGAAGGCCGTCCCAGGTATGATCGCGACACGGTGTTCGATGATGAGTCTGCGAGCGAGTTGCATTGAGGTGAGTGCGGTTTCCACGGCCAATAAAGCATAAAACGCCCCTGGGCCGGGAGAAGGCGACAATAGGATCCTACCGAGCCGAGCTCGTTGAATAGGACATCCCGTACTTCACGGGTAACCTCCAGCTTTTCGTTACAGTATTTGCGTCCGATCTCAAGCGCCCCGATGGCGGCATGTTGTGAGATCACGGGTGGGCAAATGAGATTGGTGTCTTGAGCCTTTAGCACGGCATCATAGAGGTGCTCCGGGATGACGGCGTAACCAATGCGCCAACTGGCAAACCCGTATGCCTTGGATAGCGAATACAAGGAGATAGTATGGCGCGAGGAACCTAGAATTGACGCCGGGGAGAGATGGCTTGCTGCTTCATAGGTGAAGTATTCGTAGGCCTCATCGCTGATGTGGTAGATCCCGTGATCGCGGCACAAGGTATTCACCGCGCTCAGAAATCTCTCGGGGTATACGGCGCCGCTGGGATTGTTGGGAGAAATCGTCACGATGGCGCGCGTGCGCGGGCTCACGGCAGCCGCAATTCGATCAATACGCGGATGAAAATTTTCGTCGGTCTCTACCAGAACGGGCGCGCAGCTTAACATGCGCACCGCCATCTCTTGGTTGAAGTAATAAGGTAGCGGGAGTATGACCTCGTCTCCGGGATCGGTGATAGCAAACAGGGTCGCCAGGAAGCCCATGTTAGCGCCGGCGGTGACCACGATACGGTAACCTTGAGAGCACTCTATGCCGTTTTCGCTTTTTAGCTTTTTAATAATTAAGTCAATAAGTTGCGGCTCGCCCTGCACGGGACCGTAGAGATGATGGGTGGGGTTGTTGGCGAACGCGGCTATGCGTTCTGTGGCCTCTTTCGGGGGGCCGTAATACACGACGTCTTGGCCTAAGGAGATGGTTCCGGGGGTCGCGCGGATTAGGTTACCAATAACGGAAATGATGGGTGATTGCACGGCCGCCATGCGGCGGCTTACCTCAAAGCCGGGTCCTCTCGTTTTTCTTGCCACCGGCGCCAAGGTGCGTTTATCCCTGTCAAACTGCCGTTGAATTCATCTTTGCGGAAGCCGATGCGGCTCCACTGCCAGCGCTCCCGATCTCAGGCTCCATCGATGAACTGCGCCTCTAGGAGCCTGTCGGACTTAGGTTGAACACCAAAGCCATAACGTGCGTGTTGAGCGCCAAAATCGAGGTTCGGGTGGTCATTAAGGCGATCGACTCCGTGAGTTGATGATGGACAGACTCTTCT
>JBOIEG010000975.1:0-1513 GCA_050740915.1 Gammaproteobacteria bacterium
GCGAGCGAAGGGAGGTCGCGTTCCGCCGGAGCGCAGGAACCGCAGTGTATATTGAAATACATGAGGATTCCGAGCACCGCCGGAACGCGAGATCCCGAGCGCAGTAGGTTTTTTCACAAACTCTGACACAAACTCAACAAAGGTACAAACAAAGAATTTATTCGCCGCCTTCGGGTAAAAACTCTTACTCAGTGAGTGGGCCACAAGTCGCATGCTACAATACACCTTTGGAGGTGTATTGTAGTGCGCACGAATATTATGCTCGATGATGAGTTGGTCAAGAAGGCTTTTCAATACGCAGATGTCAAGACAAAGCGCGCGCTAATAGATCTAGCGCTGCGCGAGTTCGTCGAAATCCGCCAGCGGCGGGATGTGCGTGAGTTACGCGGCAAGGTCAAGCTCCGTCTTGATTATGATTACAAGAAGCTGCGCGCCGGGGATGAATGACGGTGTACCTGATAGATACCTCGGTTTGGATCGATTATTTTCAACAGCGAGACACTGAAGCCAGTACACACTTTCTGGATATCCTGAACCGCGGTCACCCCTATGGCATCACAAGTGTCGTCTACCAGGAAGTGCTGCAAGGGGCAGACTCGGAACGTGATCTTATTCGTCTCGCGGCGTATCTCAGCACGCAGCGCTTTTATCACCCTCGCCATCCGGTGGCCGGTTACGAGGCAGCCGCACGGCTGTTTTTTCGATGCCGCCGCAAGGGCGTGACGATTCGCAGCACTATTGACTGCCTGATAGCCCAGGTGGCCATTGAGAATGAGCTGTACTTGGTGCACAACGACCGGGATTTTGATCATATCGCCAGAGTGATTCCGGCATTGCGAATCGCAGCGAGGTAGTTTTCCACTGCCTTTCTGGCTTCCAAGAGCCGGGTGATTTTCACCCCCCCACCGGCGGAAGCTTGACCTTCGTAGCGCGCCTGTTGGCTTCCTACGCGTCCGGAAATGTCCTATTTGAGGCGCGCAAAGGCAACGATCAGACATGCACAGTGCCTTCGAGCAGGAGCCGTTCTTCTACCTGGGGCGACTGTTTTCGTTCGCTCTGATCTTGTTTGCGATCGTGGGCAAGAACCGTAAAAAGGTCGGTCGCCTCTGACCTCGCGAGACCATGCGAGCCTCCCAGTAGGTTATCGATCGGCACTTCGATTAATTCGGAGTGTCCCCTCACAGGGACGTGAGGACATTGGTCAATCACACCTTAAGTGATTGACCTATGGAGCAAAGCAAAGATCGCATTTTTTGCTTTGCGATGCGAAAATCCCACGGATAGAATTTTTCGAAGTGCCTAGGAGCCTGTCGGACTTAGGATGAATCTACTACGGTGGTGGGAAATCGGTCCATTTTTCCGATCATTTTCGTTAAATAGAACGCGCTAGGAGCCTGTCGGACTTAAGGCGGAACTTTTGATGTGCAAACCGATCGGATCGGCAATGGATTCAATGAGCGAGCGTGCGTGAGCCACTTCCGTCAATGCGATCGTGACACACCCTACCTGCTGC
>JBOIEG010000976.1:0-3635 GCA_050740915.1 Gammaproteobacteria bacterium
CCGGCTGGCGGTGCTGGCGGGCTAAAAAGCGGGCCGAGAAGAGTCTGTCCATCATCAACTCACGGAGTCGATCGCCTTAATGACCACCCGAACCTCGATTTTGGCGCTCAACACGCACGTTATGGCTCTGGTGTTCAACCTAAGTCCGACAGGCTCCTAGAATACCCCGTTATTCGACCTGAAGCGTACCGTGATGAAGCCCGCATCCCAAAATCGGTGGTCTACAGCGTTGTGCTGCTGCTCGTACTGCTCGCTGTAAACGCTGGCGTTTCCTGGCATTACACGCGCACGCTGCACGACGACGTGGGTATCGCCCAGAGCTATGAAATCCTCGATGCGTTGTCCGACTCTTTGTTGCTGGTCCACGAGGCGGAGACGGGACAGCGCAGCTATATCCTGACCGGCGATCCCGCTTTCCTCGAGCACTACCAGTCTGCGTTTTCCTCCCGCGCTGAAGTCTTAGGAAGGCTAAAGCGACTGACCGCGGATCGTCCGGAACAGCAAGCGAGGCTCGCACAGTTGGAGGAAAAGATAGCGGCCCGCATGCAATTCGCGGAACGCGCTATCGCGCTGCGCCGGGAACAGGGATCCGAGGCCGCCCGCGAGCGGGTGACGGGCAGGACCGGCAAGCAGCTGACTGACTCTATACGGGCCTTGGTAGCTGACATGGAGCGCGCGGAGCGCGCGATGCTCCAAGGACGGGTTGCGCAGGCAAACCGGAGTAACTCCGCAGCCTCTTTGGCGGAGCTTGGGATGCTGCTGCTGGTGCTCACCACCGCCGGGGGTGCCTATGTGGTGATTCGGCGCGAGATCATATCCCGCTTCAAAGCCGAAAATTATGCGCACGAGCAGCGCGAGTGGTGCATGACTACATTGACCAGTATAGGCGATGCGGTGATCGTGACCGACACCCGGGGCATGATGACCTTGGTCAATTCCGTCGCCGGCAGGTTGACCGGGTGGGGCGAGGATGCGGTTGGCAAGCCGCTAAAGGATGTATTTCGCATCGTCAACGAATCCACCCGTCGCGCGGTTGAGAATCTGGTCGACAAGGTGTTGCGTGAAGGGACGATCGTCGGCCTCGCCAACCACACGGTGCTGATCGCGAAAGACGGCATCGATCTCCCGATCGACGACAGCGGTGCGCCGGTAAGAAACAAGGAGGGAGAGCTCACCGGTGTCGTGCTTGTGTTCCGCGATATCACTGAGCGCAGAGCAGCCGAAGCCGCACTGGCGCGCAGCGCACGGCAGTTTCACCTAATCGCCGAGACCATCCCGCAAATGGTCTGGATGGCAGCGCCCGGCGGTGGCATCGAATATTTGAACCAGCGCTGGCTCAAATACATAGGACTTTCCTCTGATCAGACCGAAGGTTGGGAATGGCAACGCATCGTCCACCCCGACGATTTGCCGGGTGCGCTGGCGAAATGGACGCATGCGCTCGAAACCGGCGAACCGTTTGCGGTCGAGCATCGGCTGCGGCGCGCGGACGGGACTTATCTATGGCATCTCGGACAGGCGCTGCCCCTGCGCGAAGATGGCAGATCATGAAGTGGTTCGGGACCTGCACCGATTTTGACGAACAGAAGCGCACGCTCGATGCGCTGCACGAAAGCGATGAGCGGCTGAAGTTTGCGCTCTCGGCTGCGCGCATGATGGCATGGGAATGGGACGTGACGACCGCAACGGTAATACGGTCCGACAATGCAATCGAGATCCTCGGTGTTCCGAGCAGCGGCATCCAGGCGTTTGCGGACCTCATTCACCCCGACGACCGTGCGTGGGTCGAAGCGATGGCGGCGCAGGCGCTGCGCGGAGAGGCACCCTACGACGCCGAGTTTTGCATCATCGCGCCCGACGGCAGGCTGCTGTGGATCGCCGACAAGGCTCGCCTGCGTCGCGATCCTGCCGGACGCCCGACCCATCTCACGGGAATATCCGTGGACATCACCGAACGCAAGCGCAGCGAGCAACTGCTGCTGGAAGCCGATCGCCGCAAGAACGAATTCCTGGCCATGCTTGCACACGAGCTGCGCAACCCGCTTGCCCCCATCCGCAGTGCGGCCCATGTGCTGCGGCTGCTGGGTCCGGAGGATGAGAAACTCAAGTGGGCGCGGGATGTGATCGAGCGTCAGGTGCTGCATATGACCCGGCTCATCGACGACCTGCTCGATATCTCGCGCATCAGCCGCGGCCGGATACAGTTGCAGAAGGGCCCTGTCAGCATTGCCAGCGTGGTGGCTGGCGCGAGGGAGACCGTGCGGCCGCTGACCGAGGCGTGCAATCAGAGCGTGGACATCGTGATGCCCGCCGAACCTGGCAGCGTTCTTGGCGACGAAACCCGTCTGGTCCAGGTGTTGTCGAACCTGCTGAACAATGCCGTGAAATTCACGCCGAAGGGCGGACGCATCACGCTGACGGTTTCGACACTCGCTCAGGAAGTTTTTATCACCGTGCGTGATACCGGTATAGGGATCCCTGCCGACATGCTGGAGCGCGTGTTCGATCTATTCACCCAGCTCGACTCTTCGCTGGAGCGCTCGCAAGGGGGGCTCGGCATCGGACTGACGCTGGTCAAGAATCCGGTCGAGATGCAGGGAGGAACGATGTGGGCGCGCAGTGAAGGTCGCGGCAAAGGCAGCGAGCTCACCGTGCGCCTTCCGCTATTACCTGAGACGCCACAGGTGGGGCCCCCCCCCACTGGCGACGGTGACCAACCCGCGCCGGCAAGCCGCCGCCTGCGGATCCTGGTGGTCGACGACAATCGGGATGCCGCCCAGAGCCTGTGCATGCTGCTCGACCTGCTGGGCCACGAGACCCGTGCCGCCCATGATGGGCCTTCGGGATTGGACATCGCGAAAGAGTTTCGGCCGCAGGCGGTGTTTATCGATATCGGGATGCCGGGCATGAGCGGTTACGAAGTTACGAAGTTTGCGCTCGTTTACGCAAGCTCATCCACACCCAAGACGTGGTGTGCGTCGCCTTGACAGGGTTCGGGGCCGAAGAAGATCGGGAGCGCTCGCGCGACGCCGGCTTTGATCATCACTTGGTGAAGCCGCTCGAACTTGCCGCATTGCGGGACATCCTGCTGCAGATACCTCAATAGTTCCGGGGTGGCGCAATGCCTACGGGTACCTCGAAGCCCTTCGACAGGCTCAGGACAGGTCCACGTGCGGATTTTTCGCGGGCCACGTCCCGGCCGCCTTGCCGCTCGCCGCCTGGAAAGAGCTTTATTCTCACGTAAATCATGGACCCGATCGTGAATTCGGTCTACGATTCTCGCTCGCGCTTGGACCTCCTTACGGCCTGCGGCAACCCGTAGCTGCTTCTTAGTGAGCCCGTAGTAGCCACAGGGGCCGGGCTTCATAGACGAAGGCCAGGTTCCGGGGGACTTCGAGGTGAATCTGGCGCAGGAGTTTATCGATGTCGCACTGGCAGGTGCCGATGGCACCGAGCGAGATGACCTGCCGCCCCTGGGCACTCGCGAATGCAGAACGCTAACACGATAAGAATCTAGTGTAGTGTCCCTTAAATAACTTTACAGTTAAGCCGCCTTCTTTTTTCCCTCGGGGCAGGGTGGATCTGGGCTTGATCTGCTCCATCTTGACCCGCGCCCGCTCGATCTTCTTGATGAT
>JBOIEG010000977.1:0-4220 GCA_050740915.1 Gammaproteobacteria bacterium
CATCATCAAGAAGATCGAGCGGGCGCGGGTCAAGATGGAGCAGATCAAGCCCAGATCCACCCTGCCCCGAGGGAAAAAAGAAGGCGGCTTAACTGTAAAGTTATTTAAGGGACACTACACTAGATACACGCCGGGATCACCCCCTCACCCCTCCCCATCTGCGGTGAGCCGTCTTGACGAGTTAAGCTTCAGTGTGCTGCACAAACCGGAGCCGAATGTCGCCGATATCGACTCTGTCGCCATCGTGGAGGACCGCAGTCAGGACCTTGGTATTATTGACGTAGAGGCCGTTGAGGGAACTGAGATCGGTGATCGTAAAGGTGCCATCGGATTTGCGCCGCAGCTCCGCATGCCGCCGTGAGATCGAGTTATCGTTCAATGTCAGATCGTTTTCCTTGTTTCGACCGATGATCCAAGGTGAGCCGGTAATAAGGTAAGGCGCGCTCCCATCATCGATGGTGACCAGAAACGCCCTTGAGAGACTCTTTTTCGATTGCACCCGTTTGCCTCCTCCTTTAAAAGCCCGGTAAACCAACAAACCGACCAGAAATAGAAAACCAACCGCAAAGGGGGAGCCGTAACGCAACCAAACCTCGGTGGGCGTCTTATTAGAGAGATCAAACCCAGAGCGATCGGATGCCGCCCTCGCTGCGCTCGAGGGTGCTGAGTTTTGTACCGCCGGCAAATCGGGCCTTAGCTCTGGCGTGGCAAACTCGGCCTCTGGCGCACCCTCCAATGCCGCGAGCGGTATCGGAAGCCGGATCTGACGGGTATCGGTACGAAAATTCAGCGTTAAGGTGGCAAGCTTTGGCATGCCTGCGGTCAGGGCCACTGAGAGATCGAGCAGCAGTTCGGCTCCGTTGTCTATCCCTTGATACGGTTGGCTTAGAAACGCGGGAGGTAATTCATAGTCTTCAGAGGCGCTAACAAAAAGCCCTCCGGATTCTTCGCTTAAGCGCCTTAATGCGTGGAGGCTCGAAATCAGCGCCGGCGTTTGCGGATATCCCACGCCGTATATCGTAACCCCTGCGGCTCTTGCCCTGTCGACAACGTCCGTAAGACCATAGGCCTGATCGGCGAACACCCCGTTCGAGAAAATGAAAAGCGCCTTGCGGCTCGCCGACTCCCCGGCCAAGAGCTTTATCGCGCTTGCACTATTGCGAAAAAGCGCTGTCGGGCCTTGGGTAGCGCCGATGCGATCGAGAGATGCTAACAGCTCCTGTCTTGAGGAGCCAAGCGCTCGCAGAACTTGCAGATCGGCGTCAAAACGCGCGAAAGCAAGATGATGGTGAGGCCGGGCCGCTATGAATAATCTCTGGAGGTGCGCGCGCCTACGCGGTATGAGAGCGCTTCCCGGCGCTGCGCTGGAGTCCACCAAGACCAATATCGCCGTGTGCTGGCCCGGCTGCGGGTACATTCGGTTCCTCAGAACGAGGAGGGCGTGATCATTCAACTCGGCCGAAACCTTGCGCACCGGTTCGGGCGTGATCAAGCGGTAGTCGCAACTAAGGCGTTGGGGACTCGCATACTGGCAGGCAAATGCCAACTCCTCGGTAAGCACGGCGCCTTGTTGCACCGCGCATACCGCGATCAGCGGCAAGATCCCGGTTCCCCAGGCGAAAGTGGATTTCATCTCTATGCCTAGTGCTGTTCGCCAGGCCATTGCGTATACCCTTTCGCCCGTAGGCCAAACACGCAAACGGACCGGCCTTATTCGCTAATCACGACCCTGGTCCCACGACCCACGTAGTGGCGCAGTTCGTTGATATCTTGGTTGGTTAGGGCGACGCATCCCTGAGTCCAGTCCAGGCTGTCATGGATGCGTAAGCGCACGGCCGTCATATAACCCAAGCCATGAATGCCGATAAGACCGCCCAAAGCCGTGTGTTGTGGCGGGATCTCGTGAAGTCTATGGGCAAATACGATGCGATCAAAATCGCGCCTTGAGATAACGCGGTTCTTTAGTCCCCAAAAGGCGTCTCTAATGCTGGGGTAATCGAGCTGCATGAAATAATAAAACTGGCTGTTTTCATTGAAGTCTACGATCCGATATTTGCCGAGAGGAGTCTTGCGATCGCCGCGCAGGCTCTTTGCTCCGCTACCGCCCCGACCGGTAGAGATGAAAAAACGCCGCTCGACTTTAGGGCCCTTTTTGACCAGCAGCAGCCGTTTGGACTTAATCACCTCCAGCTCGTATTCGGAGGCAGAGCACGGGTGGGAGGCGCTAAGAGCCATCAGCGCGAGGCCGAAGCCGATACAAGTTAGCAACCGCCCTGAGGCTGAGCTTGGTTTTTCGCGCATACCGAAAATGTCTCGCTAAGCGTGGCTTATAACCTTCATAGGGCGTTTCGATGTAATTTCGAAAGTGGGTGGCGGTATCCGGCGCACCGACCGACGATAGTCCAGTGGAGCATCGTCCCGGGCGAGCGGGCGAGCCGAGTAGGGCTTACCCTGGGCCCGCACGCGGAGAGCGTGCCGCTGCCGGCGCCGCACCTGTTTCAAACACTAAGTGTTTGCGAGACGCAGCAAAGCAAATACCACGCTTTTGCTTCGCGATCCGATAGATCCCACTCTCGAAGTGCCCTTAATGTAGTAATGTAGTGGATTTATAGAACATTAAACACTGCGTTTAAACCAAAATGTATGGGCGCACAGGGCACCTTACCCCGTCATCGTTTCCGAGGCATCGCAATGCCTGGCTGCCTCTGTCGATGCGCGAACCGGTAGCCAAAAACCAATCGGGCGGGGTAGTTCTCGCCCCGATCCTTTCAAGGATAAAAGCCAGATCAGGGTTGCTGGGGTGGTTCGGAAGTCTCCTTCGGCATTTGCACGGTTTCGGGCTCGTTCGTTTCTTTATCTCGCACTACGGTCTTGGCTTGTTCGATCTTCAGCTTGTCCCAAGCCGCGATGACCGCTTTGAGCTGTTCCACCGTGGACTGGGCCGGTTCCTCTTTCTTCTGCTCTTGCTCCTCGGCCTGTTCAACGAGCGACCCCAAGAATTGTTCCGAGTCCGCGATCTCCTTGAGTTTTTGCGCTAGCTCCTTAAGTCCGCCGGCCTCATCGGGAACCTCCGGCGACAAACCGAAAGCCTCTGCCCGCAGCCGATCACGCTGCCACTCGGGCACCCAAGTCGCACTATCGTCTACGATTTTGCCTTTCTCGAAGACGATCACGCGCGGGCCATCCCCCACCCTTCGATACCAACTCGGCGGCTTACCGGAAAGTTGGGTGGAGCCCGACACCGGGTTTACCCATTGATACATGCGCGCTTGGGAGAGCGGCGCCAGTAGCACCAGAATCAACAACAGCCCGACTCTCATGACCCTACCCCGCAGTTAAGGCACTGATAGCTATAATAGCAAATACTTGGCCGAAGCGGCCTGAGTCAGAGCTTGTAAAAAATCCATTGCGCTCGGGATCTCGCGTTCCAGCGGTGCTCGGGATCCTCATGTATTTCAATATACACTCTGGTTGCTCGTCTCATCCTGAGACTCGCCCCTTCGGGGCTTGCGCTCCGTTTCGCTCCGGGCGAAACGGTCCTGTGCTCCGGCGGAACGCGACCTTCCTTCGCTCACGACGATTTTTCACAAGCTCTCAGGGGACGAAAATGCGCTCGCGCAATTGCTTTTTTTTGCCACACACATCGAGTTTATGCCTTTTTCCATAACCCTATCCGTTCGGGATCAACGGGTCCGATGGGGGCGCCCGCAGAGCAAGCCGCCATGTACGAAGCTCTAAGCGCCCTTCAGAATGGCGTCACCGTTATTACCAGCACCTGCCGGCTCGCGCGTACGCTGGAACGGCAGTATGACCGTTGGCAGGCGCAACGCGGGCGTCGCGCTTGGCCCCGCGCCCGCGCTTGGCAATGGTCGGATTGGCTGGAGCAGCTTTGGCTGTCGATGCACCTCTCCGAGGCCGGCGAAAGCCCCATGCTACTCAATCGGTTGCAAGAACACACGCTCTGGGAGCAAGCGATCCAAGACACACCCGAAGCGCGGGAATTGCTGCAGCCTAGCGATATCGCCCGTGCCGCCCACGCCGCCTGGCAGGTGTTAAATGCCTTCGAGATTTCGCTGGAATCACCCCACTGGCGGCTCAGAGTTTGTGAAAAACCTACTGCGCTCGGGATCTCGCGTTCCGGCGGTGCTCGGAATCCTCATGTATTTCAATATACACTGCGGTTCCTGCGCTCCGGCGGAACGCGACCTTCCTTCGCTCGC
>JBOIEG010000978.1:0-20873 GCA_050740915.1 Gammaproteobacteria bacterium
ATATGCCATCACAACGAGGTACTCAACAATTTCAAGGGCTCTTTGAAGTCATTAGCGTAAAGGTCAGTTTTAACCCGCCCTCACTAGTTGATGGTACGGGAACCGTAGCCGGCTTTTTAGTTCCAGGCACAGAATTTGGGGACTTTGCGTTCGTATCGGCGCCATACGGCTTACAGGGTCTCGACGCTTCAGCTTACGTCTCCTCAACTAACAACGTCACCATTCATGTTCAGAACGAGTCAGGCGCGACTGTTGACTTAGCCAACGGCTTATGGAATGTTATGGTTCTTAAGCCCAACGCATCATTTTTTACGGTGTAATAAATGGCTACATATCTAGACTTAGTAAACCGCGCTCTAATCAAGCTGCGAGAGTTCACTGTCGCGGACATTACCACCACCCGATACAGCACCCTCATTGGCGCATTCGCAAATGATGCGAAGCGCATGGTGGAGGATGCTTGGGACTGGACAGTACTACGCGATACCATATTAATTAACACCGTCATAGGACAAGAGGCATACGACTTGACTGGTACAGGGCCGCGCGTGAAAATATTGGAGGTTCTAAACAACACCCGAGACCACACGCTACGCCCGCTGAACTCCAACGCCTTTATTAGGCAGAAGTTCCTAGGGACCCAGACCAATGCACAGCCCGTATGGTACCGGCTTACGTCCGGCTCTACGCCGGGCATAATCGGATTCGACCTCTGGCCAATTCCTAGTGCCGTCGATCAGCTAGTTTTCGAAGTCGTACAGCCGCAAGCAGAACTCGTGACGTCCGCGACCGTTGTCACGCTGGACATCGGAGTTCCAGCCATGGTTAACTACATATGGGCCATGGGCGTGGTGGAACGAGGGGAGACCGGAGGCACAGGCCTGGCGGCCATTGAACAGATGGCCAAGAGCGACTTGGCCGATGCCGTGGCTATAGACCGGTCACGTGTGGCGGACGAGGCTACCTGGACAGCTAACTAAATGGTACAGCTTGAAACCTTTCAGGTGCCCGCACCAGGCCGCTATGGGCTAAATACCCAAGGCGACGTGGACACCGACACGTTGGACTGGGCCGTAACGGCGGACAACTGCACCTACGATGAGTTCGGACGTTTGGTTAGTCGGAAGGGGTGGGTTCAGAATACTACTACCCCACTGGGAGGTACGCCACAAATCGATACGATTTTCGAATACAAGATAACAAACATCGACACCAAGATTATATCGGCGGCTAATAATCTGATATACCATGGGACTACCACGCTAACAAACATTACAGGAACTCCGGCTAAGACCGCCAACAATTGGACGTTTCAGAACTTCAACGGTAAAGTGGTGGGTTGGCAGCAAGGCCACACACCAATCGTGTGGAACAATACCGGCAACTTCGCGATAATCGTAGCCAGCGACGGCACTCTTCCCCTTGGGGATACGTGCCTGAGCGCCTTTGGCCGCATCTGGGCGTTCGACGCCGGAGGCACCGTACTCCAGTACAGCGGGTTACTCAACGAGGCGCTGTGGGCTTCCGCTGGCGCGGGCAGCGTCGACTTGAAGTCAAACAAGGCCGCGGTCCACTCTGGAACTGACTACGGCGTAGCGCTAGCGGAGTTCAACGGCCGCCTTATAGTACTCCTGAAGAACACCGTGCTCATCTACGCCGGGGCCTTTGACCCAGCCACTATGGTCTTACAGGACGTAATTAGGAATGTAGGCTGCGCCGCCAAGGACAGCGTCAAAAGTCTGGGCAACGAGTTAGTGTGGCTTTCCCAACGAGGCCTAGTGGGACTTTCACGCGCTCTTTCATCCGGCAGTATGCCGAGTGTTACCTACTCAGGCCGCGTTCGTGACGCATTTCTAAGCACCATACTTGCAGCTGGTAATGGTCCCATAAGAGCCGCTTACAACGAATCGGACGGCTTCTATGTCATCTGCTCCCAACCTTATGCGTGGGTGTTCGACGTAAAACAACCCCTCGAAGACGGAACCTTCCGTGTGACGCAATGGACGCAAATAGAACCACGGAGTGTACACTTCGCCGTGAACCAGACGCTGTACATTGGTAAGGCTGGCGTAGTAGGTTCCTATAGCGGCGACGCAGATAATACAACTTCATTCCAAATGAAGTGGGTCTCTAATTGGAGCAAGCTAGCGACAAACCAGTTTAAGTTTGTAAAAGCCCTAGAGTTCCTTCTTAGTCACACAGGCCAACAGATTAGTACCATAAGCATTGCCTACGACTACCTACCAACAGTGTCCTCAGCGGTGGTTATATCAGGGATGCCTTCTGTGGTATCCGAGTGGAATGTGTCGCAGTGGAACATCGATGAGTTTGGAGTGGGTAAGGGTCAGGAGACGGCGCGTAGCACGATGGTTGCGAGCGGCACGTACCTACAAGTTTCTTTCTCGGCTGCCATATTGAATAAGTCGCTTTCTGTACAGAATCTTAAACTACTACTTACTCTGGGACGCACGAGCTACTAACATGACTGACTATACACAAGCTGTAGACTTTTCGAACAAGGACGCCCTGCCTTCAGGCAACCCTGCCAAGGTCATCAAGGGCCTGGATGTCGACGGAGAGCTAACACTTATCTCAGTAGCCATAGCCAGTAAGGCTAACAAGATAGTCGGAGGTACTTCCGGAAATATAGTGACACGCGGCGCGACGGGAGACATTGTGGACAGCGGTTTTGCTCCTGCGAGTTTCTTTCGCAGGAACATTGTTAATAACCCCGTCATGAACATTTGGCAGCGCAATACCTCCTTTTCGTCTATCGCCAATGCTACATTTTCTGCCGACCGTTGGAACTACCAAAAGGTCGGCGCTGCCGTACACACGATATCACGACAAACAGATGTTCCCACAGCCGCCCAGGCGGGATTTAAGCTGAACTATTCCCTGCAGGCAAATCTCACGACTGCAGACACAGCTATAGCCGCGGGGGACTTTGTGTTCATTAATCAGCCCATCGAGGGTTATAACTGGCAGTTTCTGGCACAGAACCCTTGTGTGCTGTCTTTCTGGGTTAAGGCCGGTATAACGGGCACCTACTGTGTCGCCCTTCGTAACGCCGGCAGCGACCGTAGCTACGTGGGCACCTACACCATAAGTGCGGCCAACACGTGGGAAAAGAAGACGGTGACCTACCTGGCAAGCCCGACCGCTGGCACGTGGGACTACATTAACGGTATCGGAGCACGCCTAATATTTACCCTAGCGGCGGGCACAACCTTTCAAACGACGGCCGGTGCCTGGCAAACCGGCAACTTCTTTGCTACCTCGGGCCAAGTCAATGGCGTCAACACCGGCGCGGGCAACTTCCTGTTGACCGGCGTGCAGCTAGAGCCGGGCACGGCCAGCACAAATCTAGAGTTCATTAACTTTGAAGCAGACTTAGCTCAGTGTCGACGTTACTACGAGAAGAGCTACGATTATGCCGAGTTCCCCGGTAATACTCCCACCAGCGGCGAAATACGTGGTCGCCGTAGTGGTGCAAACTACATTGCAATAGCGTCGTACTCCTCACGTAAACGCGCCCCGCCGACCATGTCCCTTTTCAGCCCAGCTACTGGCGCCGCCGGCGTATGGCGCAACAACACCACCACCGCCGACGCTTCGGTGTCTGAGTTGAATGGAGGCGAGCGCCACTGCACCATGGCGTGTACGGGAACCTCAGACGGCGACGACATCTCCGGCCATTGGGTTGCGAGCGCGGAGTTATGATACGCGTCGCCACATCCGCCGACGTACCAACCCTGCTAGACTTCGGTCCTCCCTTCTGGGACCAGACTGGCATGGCTGGGCACGGCCTCTCCCTTGACCTCGCGTCCTTGGAGCGGCTCTACGGTCGTCTTATCACGGAGCCCGACGGCGTCATGTTCGTGTCTGTGGACGGCGCCGTGACGGGCGCCATTGGCGGTTTCCTGGCCAAGGCCTGCTTCAACGAGAACGAGGCAGTAGCCCAGGAGACCTTCTGGTATGTCACCCCCAAGGCACGGGGCTCAGGCGCCGGACGTGACTTGCTAGAGGCCTTTATGCAGTGGTCCAAGGCGGTGGGCGCCACCTCTACGGTCATGGCCACTGTGGGTGCGCCAGAGGGGCCGACGAACCTGAAGCTCGACGGCATGTACAAGGCCCTGGGCTTTGGCCCCCTGGAGACCCACTACTTTCGGGCGGCGAGGTGATACGCTGGCGCGATAACGCTGTGCCGAAAGCGCTCGACCTACGTGCCAGAGCTTTGGTCTCCACGTTCAGCGACGTTGAGGTGCCCGGAGACGCCACCTATAAGCGTGTGTGCGTTGTACCCATACCCGAACTCGACGACGCTGTACAGGCCCTCGTAGGCCGCCCTGTGCGGTCCCTAGGCACGGCCTTCCGACTCAACTACAACGGGGAGCTGCCAAACTCCATGGTCCACTGCGACCGCGGATACGGCCTCCTGGCCGCGGTCCTGTACCTGTGCGACGGAGTCGGGGGTACCGCCTTCTGGACACACGCAACCACTGGACGGCGTGCCTACACGGGTAGTCCGGACGACCCCTGCCTCAAGGACATCAGCGACGACGGGGCCTGGCACCTGCGGCGCGTAGTCGACCTAAAGTTTAACAGGCTAGTGGTTTACCCCACAGCCATGTGGCACTCACGATTCCCGCGCCCGGCGTGGGGTAACTGCCCGCATAGCGGGCGGCTTATTGCAATAGGATTTTACTGATATGGCTTTTACAACTGCTGCTGTTGTTGGTACCGCCGTTGGCGTGGGTTCCAACATATTAGGCTCCCGCTCCGCCGCAAAGGCCGGAAAGCAGGCCGCTGCGCAATCTACGATGAACGCCGCCATCAACCGAGAATACCTTGCAAACCGCGAGGCTCAATCGGGCCAGTACTTCAATGAAATGTCGGCCCTAGGGAACGCGTTTGACCTGCGGGGATTTCAACAGCGTGGGGCGAACATGGCTTCAATGCTGGGGGTTCTCGGTGGCAACGAGTACTCGGGACAGCGGTTCCACGCTCGCACTCCGCACGCAACTGGCGTGACCTACAACGGCGACCCGTTTCACTATGAGTTTTTCGACGTGGGCGTCCCTCAAGGGGGCGGCCTCTTTGACAAGCTGAAGGCTAGTACCGTAGAACGTGGGCGTGACATTGTATCCGACCACGACCGCTGGTTTAAGGAGCTCAACGCCTTCGACACCGAGGGCTTCACAAAGAAGGAACTTGAGCTCTACCGAGACCTCGCACGGCCTGAGGAAATACGCCGTGGAGACGAGTTGAACACCACGCTATTCGGCCAGGGACGCCTTGGGACGACTGGGGGCGCTGGCGAACTAGGTACGTTCCAGCAAGCCCTGGGCCTGGCAGACAAGCAGCGCATATTGGACTCCATCACAGGCGGCCGGCAAGAGCAGAGCCGACTACACGGCCTGGCGTTTAATCCATTCTATGGGAACTACCTGCAGACCATGCAGGACATCGACCAGCAAAAGACGAGCGCCCTACAGAATCTGTACACGAACTTCTATGGCAGTCAAGACCAGACGTTGGCCAATAGGCAGCAGCGAGAGATGGGTATATTGAACGACAAGCTGGCCCAGTTCAACAACTACACAGGACAGTATCTGGATATCGCCCGCGAGGGACAGGCAGGCCAGATGGCAGGGATGCAACAGAGGGCAGCCGCCCAACAGGGCATGTGGAACAACATTGGCCAGATGGGCATAGGCTTCGGCACAGCCGCCATGATGAACCCCGGCTATAACGGTTTATTTGGAAGGTAATCAGAGATGGGAATATACGACGATGCGCTTCGCAGCGCACAACAGGACTACCAGGACCGCTTCCAGATGGCTAGCGGCGGCACACAAGGGGGACAGCTAGGAGCCATGTTCGGGAATTTGCTGTTTGGACGCGGCGTAGCCCAAGACCCGCGTGTGCAGAAGGCTAAAATCTTTGAGGACATACAGCAACGGGCTGGGCAGCGTGCTGGCGGGGACTACGGGCAGTACTATGGGCACCTGGCCCGAGAGCTACTCGGAGCCGGCTTCCACGAAGAGGCCATGCAAGCGTCAGCGCAGTTCTCGCGGTTCCAAGACCAGGCGCGGGAGCAGGCGATGGACATGAGGCGCCAGATGCAGGCCGAAGAAATGCAACAGTCCATGGGGCAGGCCATCCAAGGCTCCGACATTCCGGAGCACTTCAAGCGGTTCGCCATGTTCGACATGCCGTTCGCTCGGACCATGATGGAACGGCTAGCGCCCCCGGGCCAGCTGGCCCAGCGCAAGGCGGACTTCGCAGACCGAGAACTGAACCTGCGCGAGCGTGAGCTAGCTGGTCGTGAGGCTTCACGTAGGCAGCCGGGAATGCTGTCAGGCGGCGATGCGTTGAGTCGCCGTAGGGCCGCTCTACAGGAGCGTGAGATGGGACTCCGTGAGCGTGAGTTCGAGGCTCGCACACAAATGCCCAAGCCCATGCTGGCCCAAATGCGCGGCAAGCTACAGAAGGCCGTGAAACAAAGCGCTATTACCTCGGACGAAGCCCAAGACATGTGGATACAAGCCCACCGAGGCAGCACCGCGGGCACGCAGGCCGCTAGACCAGCCGCCATGCGGCCTTCTGCGGCTCGTACCGACGAGGACATCCTAAGGGCCTACGGCGTATCGCCGCAAGGAGGCATGGTGCGTACCCTACCAACCCGCCCGGGCGGCGGCACTGGAGGCTACTAGATGCGCGACACATCACGCATACGCAGCCGGTTTTTCCCCGAGGCCCAGCAACAGCCGAACGGCGCGAGCGAGGCGCAACCTACAGGCGCACCGCCTGAGGCGGCCCAGGAGCCCCCGCAGGAGGCTCCGGCCCCTAAGGGCGTCACTGTTCCTGAGGGGGCTCCCAATCTACGCTACACCGTAAGCCCCTTGCCGATTCCGGCGTCGGTGTCCAGTGCGATTATGCCCCCGGACTACCGGTACTCTAAGCCCGAGCCAGCCCCAGACCAACGCTACGCCGACAACGTCGCAGCGAACAAGACGCCGCGCAAGTCTTTAGGGTACAACCTCGTGCAGCCCATCGACCAGCCGTCGATGCCCCCGTACCCGACGACTTACCCCCTCGGGCAACGACAGCCGTCGAGCGCGTCCACGTCTCGGTTAACCTACCCACCAAACCGTAGGACGCGAGGCTCTGCGCGAGGGTTCTAGCCATGGCGGATAACAGGGAACAGCTACAAGACGCCCTCCTGAAGGCTCACAAAGCGGGTGACACCTACGCAGCCCAGCTTTTCGCTGACATGCTACGAAAAGAACCTCCTGTAGTGCCCCAGGACGAGACTTCGGCACCCACCCAGTACACTAGTGGCGGCCCCCCACCCATCGTCGAGCCACGGGCACCACAGAGCGTTCTAGAGGGGGTGGCACCTGTAGCCGCGCCTCGCGGCGCTGTAGCGCCGCCCCCAGCCGCCCCGCAGGTGCCCCTACAAGCTCCTGTAGAGGCCGTGGCTGCACGAACGGCTCCCGACCAGACTCCTACCTCTCGCGGGGGCCAACGGTGGCTTCCTGAGGGCGTGGCTGAAGACCTAGCGCCACTCATCCGCCCCTTTCAAAGGGTCAAGGATATCTACAACGAAGAAGTCGAGCAGCGCGGGCGCGGTGTAGGCTCCGCCATCCGCTACCTGGCTGCGCCTCTCACAGCCGTCTCCCGCGGAATATTCGGGGAGCCCGTAGAGCGGGCCGCGACTGCTGCTGGCGCGTCGGCTCCGGTGGCTAAGGGAGCAGGCTTTGCGGCGGAGTTGCTGGTCCCGGGTCTGGGCATCACCAGCACGGCTACGAAGGCCACTCGTATGGCTAGCGCTATGCGTGAGCCTGGTGTCAGGCTGGCCGCCAAGCTAGCCAGCCCCAAGGGGCTGGCCGCACGGGGCGGTACAACAGCCGACGACCTTATGTCCCGAGGCATCAGGGGAGGCGCAGCCGAGGGCATGGCCGGCAACATCAATCTGCGTAACATAGCCGCCTCCGACGACGTCATCGGCCTGATACGCGAGAACGCCAAGGGCATAGAGCGCCGTGTGCAATCTCACGAGGAGACCATTGACATGGCCCAGCAACTCGGCATGACCCCCGCCAAGCTGCAGGCCCTTAGGAGGAATGGTGCCTGGGACGCAGCCGAACTCACGGCTGCGCGCGACGTGATGGTCACGGCCACCAACGACGCAGTCGAGTGGTCCAAGAAGTTCCGCATGCAAGAGGAAGGAGCAGCCGAGCAGCTGACGGCCGCGCTGGAGCGCAGCAGAGCCATACAGGGCGTCGTGTCGGGGAAAGTGGCGGAGGCCGGGCGAGCGCTGAATGCCCTGCGCATAAAGGTCCCCACTGTGGACCTCAGCAGCGGCACCTTGGAGGAGATAGCCAAGAGGCTGTCCGACCCGACAGCAACGGCAGAACAAGTACGCGCCATCGTGATGCAGAAACCAACCACGCTCGAGAAGGTACAGGAGTACTGGGTTAACGCGCTACTCTCTGGCCCGCAGACCCACGTCGCCAACGTCATTGGCAATAGTCTGCAGGCGACCCTCGCGGGCGCCGAGAAGGTAGGCGAAGTCGCCGCGTCCAAGCTCGGAGCAAAGGCCGAGCGTCAGTCCTTCCGTTCCGTGCCCGCGTACTGGCGCGGCCTGATTGAGTCTGTGCCAGAGGCCATAAAAGCTGCCGGTCGTGAGTTCAAGAACGAGAGCGAACTAGCAACCACATCCGTGGAGTTCGCACCAAAGATTGGTGGAACTGCCGGCCGTGTGATACGCACCCCCACCCGGCTGTTGAGCGCTGAGGACGTGTTCTTCAAGACCATCGCGCGGCGCGCATCTGTTCGGGCCGACGCTGCCAATATCGCCAAGGGGGACCAAGCACGTTACTCTGAGCTCGTGCAGACTCCAACGCCCGAGATGCTGAAGAACGCCGAACGGCTGGCCGAGCGTAACACCTTCACAAACGAACTGGGGAGAACCGGCAAGGGCATACAACACCTCGTAGGCAAGGCGCCGGCACTGCGCTTCATCGTGCCGTTCATACGCACGCCCATAAACATCGTTAAGGAAGCGGCTCGCCGCACGCCCGTCGCGCTGGCCATGCCATCAACCTGGGCAGCCTTTAAGGCCGGCGGCGCCTCGAAGCAGAAGGCACTTGCACAAATGAGCATGGGCTCCGGCATGTCGGCGTACTTCGCAAACCTCGCGTCCGAAGGCTACCTCACTGGGGCTGAACCCGTCGAGGCCGGGAAGCGTGAGCTGTACTACGCCGCGGGGAACCAGCCTTTCTCAGTCAAGGTCGGGGACCAGTGGGTATCGTACAAGAGACTCGAGCCGCTTGCCTCCATACTCGGGAGCGTGGCCGCGGCAACTGAAATAATCAAGGACCATGGAGAAGTCGACACCAAGGACGTGGTCATGGCAACCATTGCGGGCATGACCGAGAACGTGTCGAACAAGACATTCATGTCCGGCATGCAAGACTTGGTACAGGCCATCGCAGACCCGAAGCGCTACGGCGCCAACTTCCTAAACCAGAAGGTCGCATCCTTTGTGCCAGCTATAGCGGGACAGACGGCGCGCGCGTTAGACCCCATCGGACGAGAGACCATGGGAGAAATGGGCGCTACGTTGCAGTCGCGTATACCGGGCCTCAAGGAGGAGTTGTACCCCAAACGTGACATCCTTGGTGACCCAGTAACCACAGAGACTGCGGGACCCGACATAGCCTCCCCGTTCGTCGTACGAAGCGCTCAACAGGACGAGCTGCAAAGCGCCATGGACGAGGTGCGGGAATACGGCGGAGTTGAGAAGCCGGACAAATACTTCGGGCGCGGCAAGGACCGCATCGACCTGACAGCGAAACAGTACGACCAGTACCAGGTTATGACCGGCGCAAGCCTCAAGGAACAGCTATTGCAAATTGTAAGAGACCCCAAGTTCAAGCGCCTCGAACCAGAGGAGAAGCTGAAACTAATGAAGAGCAAGGCGGCGGCCGCGCGCAAAGTTGCTCGGGACGTGCTAAAGAAAGGGCTACAACAGGAGTACCGAGACTAGGGCGCCGCGAGGCGCGACTGGAGAGAAACGGGGCGCCTAGGCGCCCCGAATCATTTCTACCGCCACGCATCCGAGGACAGAGCCGGGAAGTTAGGCACCCGACCCAACCGCGGACGTGTGGCCGCTCGGCGGACTGGCCTACGACGTACCGGTGATGGAGGAGCCTTCACCGGAGCCTTCAGCTGCAGCACGGCCATGACAGCCGCCAGCTGAAACAACACCAGCCCTATGCACACCATCACTACTACCAGCCAGCCCTCGACTGCCGCCTGCGACGTGTGCCGTGGCGCTTCGCGGTACAGCTTGGCGAGCTTCGTGCGCGCCGCACCCAGGTTCGCCTGGGCCTTCTCAATGGCCGGCAGCCACCCGGAGCGTTTGGCTGAGTTCGCGTTGAACACTGCCAGCTGTCCCAATCGCTGCCGTATCTCTGCTTCGACCTCTGGTATCTCCCTGTCGCGGACCACATCCTTATGTTGTGCCTGCTCCAGTCCCCGCAAGACTGGGGTGCCGACCTGGTACAGCGGTCCGAGTAGAAGCAGTCCACTCGCCAACCCTGCCAACACCCTTCTCCACACCCCTGACCTAGTCCACAGCCAGAGTGCCGTTACCTCCAACAGTAACGACCAGGCGATGCCGTAAGGCCCGAGTTTGCTAGCCCAGAATTCAATCCCGTGGGCCTGCAACAAACCTATCGCGCCTAGAATAACGACGCACGGTCCAATCTTTCGTAGTACGTCCATATTACTCTCCTCCACCGTCGCCATCATATCCGGCTGAGCCGTCTGGTCTTTGTCCACGCTCCCCCGCCGTTGGTTCGGGACGTCCCACAACGAGGAAATCGTATACCACACAAATGCCCACCCAGAACAACACCATTTCGATTAACTCTTCCATCTCATAGTCCTCAGATAGCGTCGCAAGATGCGACTGTTGTTTCTAGAGTGCGCAGTCTCTTACTAAGGGAGCCTCTTGTCAAGGGCTATTTGTGTGAGCCCTGTCACAAAACGGAAAAAAAATAGGGCTCCCGAAGGAGCCCAAAACCACAGAGTGTCGACTGTGTTCTACTGCCTTGCTCTTTTGAACCTCGCCAGCCGTTCCCGGCGCGCGTCTTCCTTTTTAGCTTCGCGGTCTAACTTCATAACAAAGTATCCCAGGATACTACCAAGACCAACGAATAGAGCGAAAGCCATTAAGGCTGCTACTTGCTGAATGTCATGCATTGAATCCATCTCATAATCCTCGCTGTGTGTGTGTTACTCTCCAAACGCGTCGACCAAACACGCGCTGTAGTCGCTGCGCGTCAAGAACTTCACTAAGTCTGGGTTGTCCCGCATAAGCGCTAGTAACCCAGCTGCCAGCCCCCATACCTGTCTCTCTTCCAGAAATACGCCGAGGGGGCCTTCCACAGCGTGTAACGCCTCGTGGAGCAGTGTATTCCGGAAGCTAGCCAATCCCTGCGCCCGCGAAAGACTAATGGTGGCGAACGGGTGGTTCGTGGAGCCGTAGCACCGGTCCTCACTGCCCGCCACGGTCCTTATAGTTAGCTCGTCGTCTGTACGTTCGCGTGACGCAAGTCCTTTATCGTTCTCCTCGTCAACTAAGTCATCATACAACACAACGGCGTATTCCCCGCCTGGTGTCTTTATGACGGCGGGAAGGCCTATAAGTTCAGAAGCTTTAAGTCGTCTCATCTTTTGTGTCCTCGTAATCCCTCCAGGCAACCCAGCCTGTCGGGGTGTGAAACCCCCACGCACGGCGCGTGGGCCCGGCCAGAACTAGCATCAACGTCTCCGGTAGTACTGCGATAATCCGATGCGAGTCCGTAGCTCGCTTCCAGTTGTAACGAAACCCATCTATCCACCGGCGTTTGCCATTATGAAGCTCCTCGAGGTACCCACCACGCAGTGGTATGGACAGGAAGCTGACGGGGTGGTCATGTAGGTCGAGCTGCGGGTCGGCCGTACGAATCCAGTGCAGCATGACCGCCCCACCATATAGCTTACCGCCGACTGGGACCTGCAGCTGCACGATGTGCAGCCGCCGCATGTACAGCTTGCTGTCGAAGGTGATGTCAGTCCATCTCCAGAAACAGCAGCGAGAACCGCTGATGTACCTTCTCATAATAGCACTCCTTCCTTTGGCGGGGCGGAGCGAAGTCTGCCGCGCATGTAGTTGCCACAGTCATTGCATACCCACTGTGGGTAGGTTTGCACCTTGAGATGCACGACACCCTCCTCCGTGACGTTGGTCGAGCCGCAGTGTGTGCAAGTGGGCTCAGTGCTATCCATCCACAGCCCGCGGTTCGGATGCGTTGGAATGTACGGGAGCACAAGATTGTACAGTCCCTCGAGTAGCGTCACATCCCGCTCGTTGTACTCTCGCATAGTCTTCCATGAGTCGGCGTCGCCCGCCATGCAATCCTTCCACAGCTGCATCCCTTTGTGCTGAACCTTGCCGCCCAACCCAAGGTGCTGACACAGGTAGTCGAGCTTGTTGGACGCAAACCGGAACTGCTTCCTGACCACCTGATAGATGTCGATGTGGTGGTACGGCCTCGGCGGCGGCATCTTATGCAGCAAAAAGTCCCGAGTCAGTACCGGCACGTCAAACTTCTTGCCATTGAAAGTGCAGACCGCGTCTGCCTCCCCCAGCAGCGTGTGCGCGAACTGCGCTAATCCATCGGCCCCGTCCTCCTGAATCGAACGGAACATCACCTCGTCGTTGTGCTCCCACTTCGCGGACATACACAGCGTGTAACCTGGCGCCACGATTTGGTCAATGGAGATGAACTGGTTGTGTAGTCCCCACGTGTACGACATATTAGGAGCCGTTTCGATGTCTAGGAACAGCAGTTTAAATGGAGCTGCCGTTCCACTCTTCTGGAGTGAGCGTAGCATCATGCCGCGGCTCACCCCCATACTACGTGCCGCCAGGGACTTATTGCCCCTGGCTAGGTTTAAGGCGCGGAGCGCCGCGTGCCTCATTATCATATCAAGTCCTCCATGGACATGCGCGAACCGTGACGTGACGCCAGTCCCTTATCGAACGCGCGAAGTTTCTCGCCCATAGACGCGACCGTAGGTTTGCAGCCCCGGCCTTTACAGCCCTTCGACTTAGGCGCAGTTGCGCCGCCGAGGGTCTCCGTCGCCGCCAACTTTTCGTCATGCATCATGCCAGCGAGCAGTACGGCGTAGTTGATAACGTCCAGCAGTGTGTCCTCGACGGACTCGTCCTTGACCTGAAGGTCGCCGTGCTGCACAAAGGTGGCCAGACGCGACAGCTTGTCGCACAGGCGGACTAGCACAGCCCGCTTTGGTTCGACGCCCACGAGATACGAGCCGTGCAAGTTACGGAACGGGTCGTCGCCGTCAGCGTAGTCCGAGTTTTTGCACCGCATCAGTTCCAGTGCACGCTCGCAAAGTTCATAGTGTAAGTCATATAGTTCGGCGCGTTGCATGTTAATCCTCCTGGTTTGGGTCCAATGTATCAATGTTGTCAACAATGATTTCGGCTAAGTGGTCGATAAGGTCTTCAATCTCCATGCCCATGTCTTGAAGCAGAGCCTCGGAATCGCCATCATACTTATCAATTAGCCGTTCACGTAACGTGTCCCAGTTCTCGTACTCTTTCATTTGATCACCCCTAGATTTAATGTCGCGCGCTAGTTTCTGACGCATGTGGAGCTGCCGCGCCAACACATCGGCGCCAAGGTATTGAAGCAGAGCCCCGGAATCGCTAGCGTACTTATCAATTAGCCGCTCGCGTAACGTGCCCCAACTGTCGCTCGATGCCAGCACGTCGATTAGGTCCTCGATTTCCAAATTCAAATCGTCCAGGAGCACCTCGGGATTTCCGTCATACTTTTCTATAAGCATTTCCCGAATCATTTTCCAAGTCGAATTCATTATCATATCCTCAGTCGCGCCTCACGGCGCTACTTACGCCACGTCACCGGAATAGAATCCTCGTGGCACCACTCAAACCCGTACTTGGCTAGCCAATTGGCGAGCGTCGTACGGCACCCTGGATAAGCACGAACATTAGGGTTCATCAGGATAAACCGAAGGTCAATGTTCGGATGTTGAGACTTCACCAGTACGTACTTGCGCAGTTCGTCCGACGTGCGTGCCCGTCCCTTTATCTCGTACAAGGCCCCATCGCGCCCGCGCAAGTCTGGTTGGTACATCTTGGGCACTATGTACGATAACCTAGCGTCCTTAGGCTCGTAAGTCAAGACCTTCATCGGTCCTGTATGGATACGCTTCTCCAGCTGGGACTTATACTTCACTAGACACCTCCTGTACCCGCGGGGGCATCTCCACATGAGTAAGAAACTTAGGTCCGTTCGAGTACAGGAACGTTCGTAGGCCCGGCCAACACGTCCGCTTGAACGCGCAGTACGAGCACTCTATTCCCAGCATGCGATTGCCGGAAGCGCCCTCCGGCTTGTCCGTGTACGGACGCGGCGGCGGCTCGTCCGACTGCGAGTCCTCGCGTATCTCCGCGATACGCTCCTCTGCGTCTAGGTCGGTAGTCACCCTGACCGCTGCTACGTGGCCGTTCTGCTTGTCGACCCCGAGGATGTACATGCCGTCCTTCACGCTAGTGCCGAGGCCCTGCTTGTAGCCGGCCAGCTGCCCGCTATAGCCAAACGGGTCATTAGCCAGGCCGTACTTCTCCAGAGAGTTGAAGCTATAGCTAGACATGGACTTGACGTCCACAAGGTAGCCATCTACCACCGCATCAATTGCGCCCCGGACGCCATCCACCTCGACACACTCCTGCTGACGCTCCACGGTGTGGCCCGCCTCCTTAGCGAGCCACAGGACTAGCGTCTCGACCAGGTGTCCATAGAGGAACTTCATAAGCGTGTGTCCCTGCAATTCCTCACCAGGGTAGCCCTTCAGCTGGTACCACAATTGCCGGCCGCACGGCTTGCCTATCTTAGAAAGGGACAGCTTGGTGGGGTCTCGCCGTGGACCTAGCGCATTACCCACCGCCAATGCCACGGAGGTACCAAGCTCCTGGAGGGCCGCCTCCGTAGGCGGCACCTCACTACGCAGGTACGCGTAGATGTCTTTGGCTAATTGGCTAAGCACTGCTCTGTCCTGATGTGTAGGCCTCAAACTTCTTGGCTACTTCTATCACCCCGTCGGTAGTAGCCGAGGCCGACTCACGCAGATAGGCCACCGCATTAGTCAGCGCGTTCTGCCGAACGATGCTGGCTTGACGGTCCCTATCGGAAACGTACCCCGAAGGGTTCGCTTGAGCTCCGCCGCGAGGCGCGACTGCAGCGTCGCGAGACGCGACTGTAGGCGGTGCAGCCCGAGCTTCACCTGAAGCGTCGGCACCGCGCGGCGTGACTACCACCGGACCGCGCACGTCGTTAAAGCCACGGGCGCTGGTCGTATACTCAAAGGACACCTCGCTCCCACGCTGGAGGCCTTCAATCTCGGCGGGGTTGTACACCCCGTACCAATCCTCGCCCACCTTAAAGCCGCGCCCGTCCCGACGGATAGCGGCTACCGTACCAGTAACTTTCTCAGTCATTTCAGTTTCTCCATTGCGCCCCAGTGGACGCCTGTTGATATATCACACCGAATCGGTGTGTCCCATGTAACGCCGTAGGTGGCCTCCATCGAGGCTGGCAGGTCCTCAAGAACATTCCTGAGTATATCTACCACCGCATGGACATATTCCACCCTTACGTCGACTACAATACTATCGTGAATCGTGTTAATCATCAGCACCCGAGGGTGCTTCCTTGCTATGTCCCCGATGGCCAGCTTCACTAGCTCGGCCGCTAACCCCTGCACCGCGTAGTTCTTAATCTGTGTGGGCCGGAACGAGACCTCCTTGCCCGTGAACGACGGCGCATCTTCCTCGAGGAATGTATACCGCTTCCGTGTAAAGGGGCATGTTAAAAACCCCACGCAGGCTGGGTACCCCAGGGTTGTCCGAGACTCCGACGGCGTCTTGCTGCGCTCCACCGTGTCCAACCACGCGGCGTGCATCCGCGGCACACCTGGGTAGCGCTCGTCCTCGAGCCTGTAGAGCTCCTTGACTACCTCCTCTCTGAGGCCTAGGCCCTTCGCGACTCCACGTACGCCCCCTCCATAGTTCTTCTTGAACCGCACGCACTTCACGTCGTGCCGCTGCTTAACGATGCCCGGCTCTTGCGCCTTCAGCTTCTCCATTGCTGTCTCGTAAGGAATGCCAAGCTGCTGGCTCAACATCAGCGTGTGAAAGTCGACCCCCAACCGTATGTCCGTCTTCAGCTGGGGGTCGTCGGACAATTCCGCTAGGCACACTATCTCGATTTGAGATAGGTCCGCCTCTACGAGGCGTCCTGCATCTCCACGCCTAGACACAAAGCACTGCCGTATATTACTCACAACGTGTATCCCAGGTTGGTCCGCTGTAAGAGCCAAACTGGTTGTATCGTGTCTCGCAGCGCGGCGCTATAGTCGCGCCTCGCGGCGCTGTAGCCGCACCTGGGGTAGCGCGCGGCGCAACGTTGTGGTTCCATTGCCCCGGAACAAACGAGGGAGCCGGCGTCCGCGGCACGTACGGTGGCATGTAGTACGTTGGCAACGGAGGCGCATACAGCTGGTTACGTTGCGACTGCATCACCCCAAACAGTAACGCATTAAACACCTGCCTGTTTTCCTCCTGTTGCTCTAGCGACGCGCCGACGGCGCACCCTGTCGCCATCAGTAGGGCCAGAAGCACAACCAATATATGACACGCACTTAGTAGTCCACCAAGGACTCTCAGGGTCGCGCCTCGCGGCGCTATAGTCGCACCTTGCGGCGCTGGAGTCGCGTCTCGCGACGATATCTTGCTCATCTTAATCTCCACCACTTACATTTTGTAGGTTAGGTTTCACACAATTCAAGCGGCCCGTTGCAGTATTCACGAATTCTAGACTGTGATGAATCAATCCATCGGGCCAAACCGAATTACTGTAACCAATATAGTACGTATTTATATCTTTGTCAAGCCCCCTGAGAGCCAGCACGTCATTAGCAAGCACCCGCCCGTCGCCGGCAGCGACGCCCCTTAGCGCCTCGTCGTTCACAGAGTATATGCCGTTGGCCGGAACCGGCCCTGGCGGCGGCTCAGAACAGCCTGTCACTGGGACGTCTATCGTGGTCAGGCGTGTCTTGACCTGGCCTTCGCGGGAACCCGTCTTGTAGCGTACTTCCTCCCCCGCCTCGTTCAATATGGGCTTCGCCTGCGACACTGACGCCATACCGCCATACAGGGCCTTAGAGAGCTGGTGTCGGGAGTTAGAATTTATTTCTATGCCCTCCGGGAGCATAGAACGCAGCATATCTACTACCCGCAGCCGTATAACCTCTGCCTCCGAAGACAGCGCCGATACGTGCTCGGCCGCCAGGTCCTTGTCAAAAAACATGCCCGCCCGTTCCATAGTAATCGTGGCCACCAGAGCTGCCATGTTAGACCAGATAAGGGGAAGCATGCCGGCGAGTTTCACCTGTTCCAGTTGGTTGAGAAAGACGCGCCTTGTGTTTGATACGTCGCTGTGCAAATACTCAGTTAGCTGCTCAATAGGAATGTCAGTGGTATCAAGCCCTTGCTCCCAATATTCTGCTATGCGCTGGTCTTTTAATGTGCCGCCTACGAGAGCTGCACAGTCATCCAGTGATGAGTATCTGTTCAGCTGTCCGGACAATAAGTAGTCCACTATCATAGTATCCCAAACCTGGCACTTGTGTAGCCAGCCCTGCCACTTGGAGTCTCGACACAGGTAATGAAGGTCGAACTTTATATTGTGGCCAACAAGGACTGCCTCCTCGGGTACGTCCGCTGCTGACAGACTCGGGGCAGACTGTACCGGACCGCGGCCGTGCGCCCAACCGACTAGTACGACCTTGTTGTCTAGGCACCAGGGGCTGGCCTTGAACCCGGTGGGGTTACGTACCGTGGTCTCTAAGTCAATGACTGTGTACTGCACTTTAGATGAACCTCGCTATCTCTGGTTGAATTCTAACTTGCCACGTTCCGTGACGCATGCTCTCGAGGCCTGGGGCCGGGAGCTTATTCTTTACGACATTGAGGCCGCGTATAAGTTCACTGCCTGGTGTGTTGACTCGCCCTATCATGACCTGCGCGTCGAGCTCCCCCTGTATCTCCGTACGACAGCCCTCAAGCAGGTAGTCATCGGGGTACATCACGTTGGCCGCGTCTCCGTTGGCCTGGTGTACCGTGATTACCGGGGCGTAGGTCTTGGCCAGCGTGCGCGCCCACTGGAATACGGCCGCGAGTGCGTGCACCCCCTCAGCGTTACCAGGCATACGCACCTTGCGCAACTGGTCAAATATGATGAGGCCCACGTCATAGCGCTTAAGCACGGCCTCCAGGGCACTAGGGGCCAGGCCGCTCGTATCACAAAACACGATGCGGTCCCAGTCGCCGAGTGCGTCGACGTACCGCTGCTTTGTCCTCCTTGGGTCGGCGAGAACCTCAGCCCGGGTAGCGCCGAGGGCGGCCTGGATGCAGCGCATCTTAACACGCCGGCTGTCCTCCTCATTGTTGAACCACAGGACCGTTTGCCCGGCGCTGAGTGCGCCGGCCATGAACGTGGCCTCAGAGGCCAGCAGTGTCGTCTTGCCAGTCTCTGGGCGGGCGCCAAAGAGCACGAGGTCTCCGCGGCGAATAGGCCCGAGAGATTTATTAAGGGCTCCCAGACGCCACACAAGGCCGCTGGCTGCGTCCAAGTCCTCCAGCAATACCTGCATACCTCCAGTCAGCAAAGACGCGCCTAGAGGCGCTGTGGTGGCTGTGTAGGCCTCTACGAGCTGCACTAGGCGGTCCATGGAGGACGCAGGCTCGTTCAGCGCCACGCGCATGGCCTCCTCGGCTATCGAAGTAGCCGCATGCCGTGCGGCCAGTGTGCGCGGCACGAAGGGCGCCCCCAACCGCGAGGCCTCGGCTATCGAGGTCAGCAGCCCATGCAATAGCGGGCCGGTACCCGGCCGGTACAAGGTCGTGTACCAGGAGGCGAAGTGCTCCCAGTCGACCTGGTCCCCGGCCAGGTAGTCGTAGTACGACGGCAGTGCCGTGAAGACGGAGGCTGCCTCGGCTGTAAGGTGGCGAACGTTCAGCAAGCCGTAGTGCTGCTCAAAGGCGCCGCGTTCCCCCAGGTGCGCTAGGACCTGGGCGTCTAGGCTCGCAGTCGCACCTTGCGGCGCTCTCATGGCTTGAGCACCAACCCTAGTACCTCCATGGCCTTGAGGGTTACGTCGAGGCGGGCCTGGAGGCCGTGAGTACCGCCGTTTATGGACTTGGTGAGGGCCTTCACCACAACGTCTACGGGCGCCTGCCGGCTGGCTATCGCATTAAGATTGCGCGAGTTCCAGAACCACCCAGCAGAGAGGCTGCCACCGCGAGGGCTACGTAGCCAGTCCGGGACCAGCTCGACGTTCAGACCGAAGACATTGCCGCAGGCTTCTTGATTAAAGCGCCCAGTCAATTGTATGAGGCCAGAACCGCGGTACCGCCATCCATCCCCGGACGCTGCGTTGCCGTTGCCCATACGGTCGGCGTAGACATAGTTCGCTATCCGCTCCGGGTTGCGCTCGTAGTGCAGCGCGAGCTCGAGGACCGGAAAGCGGTGCGGCCAGGTACGCATGAGGCCGGCCGCGCTGTAGTTCAAGTTCTCGCTGAGATGCGCCAGGTTACCGGACTCTACGGCAATCTGGCCAAGGAACTTGGCAACCGGCAGATGAAACTGCGCAATGGTGTCGTTGAGCGGGTCCATAAAGAGCAGGGCCCGGTCGCGGGTAAGCGACGGCATAATGGACATTAGGTCTTCTAGTTTCAGCTTGTTCATTTTACATACTCCTCAGCAAGTCGGTTCCGTGGGGCCTGTTTAGATTCTAATGCAGTGCAGCCGCTAATGGTGTCGGCAGTAGCCGCACCTTGCGGCGTTGCAGTCGTGTTCGCACCTTGCGGTGCTATTGAGACTTCGTCGCTGTAGCCGCGCGTCGCGGCGCTGTAGCCGCGCCCAGCGGAGCCAGCTTCGTCGTGCACTAACCGTGGGTGCCTTACAGACTCCGACATTCGAAGAAGCCTAGCCTGTTGTGTCATCCATGCCAGGCGAACAGCCGAACCGCCCGCAACCGCACCTGAAGACGCGTCCACACCTTCACGTATTTCCTCGTCGCTGTAATTCTTAGGGTCAGAGGAGGCGAGGTTGATATACACCGGCGTGGCCAACAACGCCCTTAGCCGTAGCGCTATCCTTAAGGCCGCCAACTTTATGGTCGGGTTATTGTTGTCGAGCCAGACCACCGTGTCGCCGCTGGGCGCGACTGCGTCTAGCACCGCACGTACGGCCTCGGGCTTCAGGGAGGACCCCAGAAGCGCAATGGCCGCACCAGAGACCGCGTGGGCGGCGCGTATGGCGCTGAGTGCGTCCTCAACGATGACCAAAGTCGCGCCTTGCGGCGCCATAGACGACGCTACGAACACGCCGGAGCCGAAGGTCAGCGACTTGGTGAGCGACCCCGGCGCGAAGGTTCGCACAGACAGGCCCCCGGATGTGCACGGGAATGAGACGACGGGGCCGTACGCGGAGTCCTCGTGGAACTTAACGCCATGTGTAACTAGCTGCTGTTGGGTTAGTCTATACCGCCCTACCCAGACGCGGGCGGCCGGAGACCAGTCGTCCAGGTCCGAGGTGCCCAAGCCGAGGCTGGAGCGCAGGTCAACGATGCCGGTGACCGGGCTAGGTGTTGCTGCGGTATAAAAGCTCTGTTGTGTCCTGTCACGGCACCGGAAGCAA
>JBOIEG010000979.1:0-2255 GCA_050740915.1 Gammaproteobacteria bacterium
ACCCGCAGGCCAGATAGCTGTCCTCTCGCGCACAGTCCTGGCTCGGATTCTGCACCTCGATAGGCGCACTGGAATCTCGGCCAAGGAGGATCTGACGGCGCCTCCACAGACCTGCCGAAAGGACACGCATGACCGAATGGTTTATGGCCCGGGTGCGCCCGCTCGACCACCCCGACGCGCAGGGGGTGGCGCGCCGGGAGGTCCAATCGGAGTTGGCGGGTTTGGTCGACTGGCTGGAACGGGTGCCGCCCGAAGACATTCCGAAGCTCGTCGGCTCCGCTATGCATTACGCGGCTGTACACGGCCCCTTCCACGCCTGGGCCAGGTTCTGCGAGCGAGGCCTTGCCGCCGCGACCGATCCCGCCGCGCGCTCAAATTTGCTCTGGGTGTTGGGCCACTGTTCCCGCCGCAGCGGCGATCTCGATCGGGCGCTGGCTGTCGCTAGAGAAATGGCCATTGTAGACCAGCGACGCGGCGCGGAACGCGAGGTAGCGGTATCGCGTGGTCTGGAAGCGGACATCCTTGAAGTCCGCGGCGAGTTTGATGAAGCCCTGCGCATCCGCCGCGAAGAGCAACTTCCCGTATACAAGCGCCTGGGCGATGTGGACTTGAAGGCCATCACCCACGGGAAAATCGCTGACATCCTTAAAGCCCGAAGCGAGTTTGATGAAGCCCTGCGCATTTACCGCGAAGAGGTGCTCCCGGTCTTCGAGCGCCCGGGCGGCGTGCGCGAGAAGGCCATCGCGCACGGGAAAATCGCCGACCTCCTTCAGGCCCGCGGCGAGCTCGATGAAGCCCTGCGCGTCCGCCGCGACGAGCAACTTCCCGTATACGAGCGCCTGGGCGATGTGCACGCGAAGGCCATCACCCACGGGAAAATCGCCGACATCCTTCAGGCCCGCGGCGAGTTCGATGAAGCCCTGCGTATCTACCGCGAAGAGGTGCTCCCGGTCTTCGAGCGCCTGGGCGATGTGCACGCGAAGGCCATCACTCACGGGAAAATCGCCGACATCCTTCAGGCCCGGGGCGAGCTCGATGAGGCCCTGCGCATCCGCCGCGACGAGGAACTTCCCGTATACGAGCGCCTGGGCGATGCACGCTCGCGCCTGGTCTGCCAGGCCCAGATCGCGCTTACGCTCTTGGCGCGCGGGCAGCCAGGAGACCGTGAGGAGGCGGGGCGCCTCCTGGCTGAGGCCCGCGCGGCCGCGGAAAGGCTGCGCATCCCTGAGGCGGAACAGATCCGCGCGATCCAGGGTCGCTTCGGGCTAGAAGACGCTTGATTTTTAAGAACGGATTTTTCCGAGCTCCCTAAATCCGCGGCGTATGCGCAAAACGACCTTGCTGCAAAAAGTGAACAACCTGGATCGCCACCTGCCGGGACACCAGCATACCGAGATGTGATACCGGTAACGCGATGTGATCTTTGACGCCCTGCAAATGTGTCTCCGCCACCGCCACGGTGCCGTCATTGGGCTTGCTTAGGTCCGCGATCACCCTGCCCATGCCCACGGAACGCGTGCCTGCGATCGAACCGATCTCACAACCTCCATTCCAAGCCGGAACATCGCCCGACACACCGCGTCGATTGCTCTTGCCTAGGAGCTTTCGTCCGAGAGCAAACGTAGACAGATAACGCGCCACACCGCTGCCCTGGTGCGGTGTTCCCAAGGTCACCACGCGGCCGTGCCTCAGATCCTCGAAAAGGGCGAAATAATGGCGGATAACCAGTCCCCCCAGGCTGTGACAGATAAAGTGGATTTTACCAGCATCGAGATCTTGCACCACCCTGCGCAACTGCTCAGCCACCGAGGCCGGACTACAGCGCACGCTGGGGTAGCGGAACCTGCGGGGCAAGTAGCCAGCACGGGAGAGCTGAAAGCGCAGGAAGCTCATCTCATAGCCGTTTAGAAACAGCCCGTGGATCAGCACTACCGCCTCAAGAGCGGGACGCTCCATGGTAGAGTTCGGTCTCTTTGGACTAGGAGCCTGTCGGACTTAGGGAACCGTAGCGAGGCGAGTGGGAAATCGAGGACAGATCTTCGATCATTTGAGGCGAATAGTGGTAACTATTTAACGAAAATGATCGGAAAGATGGACCGATTTCCCACCGCCGCAGTAGGTTCTTCCTAAGTCCGACAGGCTCCTAGACATTCGTCTCTCACCATCCCTCAGGGCCGTGCTTCAGGCACGGCCCTTCTTTTCCAGTCTTGCGGCATTCGCATCCTCCTCGTTAACTCTCGCCGAAGCGTATCGGC
>JBOIEG010000980.1:0-3929 GCA_050740915.1 Gammaproteobacteria bacterium
GTGATAGCTTGTCGTTGTTTCACTCGGTCCCCCTTATGACTAGAGTCAATCGTGCTTGATTGCTCTATGGGATCGAGTGAAACCTCGTTAGTTCCCCTTATAATTGAATAAGTTTAAAGATCCTACATATGAAGACCGGCTAGTTAGACCAACATTGCGCGGCGGCCCGATTGGCGGGCCGCCTTTTCTTGAAAAGGGTTGAAACATCGTGAAAAACTTATCTTTTTAGTACTTGTGATTTCCTTTTTTGGATTTATCGCTTGGTTTTACATCATCGAAACCAAATATACTCACCCTGAATCATCGACGTTGCCAGCCGCAAGCGGGAATACGGTTAGCAAGGAGGGAGCTCGGATTCACGTTGCGGGCGAGCGAGCCACGCCGCTGACGGGACGAGCGAAAGCTCTTAAACAAACGAAGGCCGTGAATGAAGGCCACAATGACCAAGCCGTTGCAACGGACGAGGTTCCTGTTGACGCCATATTAGAAACAGACATGCCTCACCATATGGATTTCGACGCATTTCTGGCTGCCCGAGGAGAGCGGCGGCAACGCATCGCCGATCAGTTGGACGCAGTGCTGGTCAAGGAATCGCCTGATCCAGAGTGGCAGCAAGAAGTTTCGTCCCAGGCCGAACAAGCCTTGGTACAGATTACCAACCTGGAAGGCGTGTCCGTCTCTGAAATTGTTTGCAGTCGTTCCGTATGCCGGCTCACAATCAACGCTGACAACGAGAACGTCCACGCGCAGGTCACTAGTATGAGCGCTGTCATCGGCCTGATGCTCGGAAGCGATTCCTGGACGAAACCCGATAGCAAGGAGTTGCTTGCGGCGGTTTATCTGTCGCGGCCCGGTGAGAACCTTCCGTTTACCGGCGAATGAGCTCACCAGGATCTGTCGAATTCAAGCTAATTGGAAATGACCAAGGTTTAAGCCTATGCCAGCCAATACCCGAGATAACAACCGACGGAAATTCTTGAAACTCTCTTTGGGTCTGATTGGAGCCGGGATAGCCCAGCAAACCTTGGCTCGGCAATCGTGTAAGGTCCCGACACCAGCACAAACCGAGGGCCCGTTTTATCCGCTCGCCAAACCTAGCGATACCGATTGGGACCTAACTCGCATTCGCGCCCATCAGAGACTCGCCCGCGGCACTGCTATCCTGGTGGAGGGGATTGTTCAAGATCAAAATTGTTTACCGGTCGGGAACGCGGTAGTGGAGATTTGGCAGGCCTGCGCGAGTGGTCGCTATAATCATCCGGGCGACCATTCGCAAAATCCATTGGATCCGGATTTTCAATATTGGGGCATCACCAAGACTGACCCGAAAGGCCATTATTTTCTTCAAACGATCTTACCGGGTCATTATGCGGTCACCAATTCTTGGACCCGTCCACCGCACATTCATTTCATGGTCCACCAGCGCGGCTTCCAGGAATTGACCACGCAGTTGTATTTTCAAGGTCATCCGCTAAACGCGGATGACCTGATCTTGCAACGAGTGCCTGAATCTAATCGCGTTCAGGTTGTAAGGCCGCTATTGCCGATAAACCCAAAATCGACCCCATCAATATCTTTGATAGCTCAAAAACGAATTGTTTTTGACATCCAGATCGAAAGGATCTAAAGGCCGATCACGCCTATCCGAACCCGGCGTAGCCGGAACCAACGTGTTGAATGTACTATTGCGGCGGATAGGCAATAAAAACTGAGATGAGTCGTCGCGATGAATCCCTTTGTCGAGCGCCATCAACAAAAGATCGCCGCGGTGGTGGATTGCTTCGAACCTCATGCAGGACTCCGAATCAAGCGTTTCGACGGGTGCTTGAGGACAAACGGCCACCGCATGATGCCATCGTTCGCGCACGCGACGAGTTGCACTTTGAACTGCATGGGCCATCCTGCTGTCGGGTGGCCCATTTTACCTCAGTCTGACGTGTTTACTCCCCCCAAAAAATCTTGGATGCTTTCGTCACTCCATGCTAATAGAGATCCGGCCGATCTTCACCTTCTTGGGGGGCGTTGTTTGAGCGGCCTTCGGTATCGGCGCGACCGCCTCGCCTGGGGGCGGAAGCGGGCCGCGTGGCACAAACGTCACCGAGATGCTCTCTTCGCTCCAGCGGCCTACGCCCTTTAGGGCACGCGCCGCCTCTGTGATCGCAAGCATGCGTTTGCCCCCCTGCGGGAGAGCGAACGTTGCCAGCGTGCCAACAAAGTGTGGACTGCGCGGATCGGGAGCTTTCTCCCCCTTAGGGAGATTGATGTAGATCTCGTGGTAGACACCCGGATCTTCGTCGTACTCGATCCCTTCGATGTTCAAGACGAGGGTACCGGCCACTTTCTCTCCAGCAGTGAAGCGGGTGATCTTCGGCCGGACCTCCTCCTTGATTGGGACCGAGAAACGCACGTAGCGGGTGGGGAGGAGATCGACTTTCGTCTCGATCGAGGTACCTAGCTCGATCGAGGTACCTAGCATCTCGCGCGCCGCTAGCCTCTCGCGCGCGGCCGGCGCGGCCGGCGCGGCGGCCGCGCCGGCCGGATCGTCGTCGTAGCGGTAGTTCAATTGAGTCACCGTGTTAAGGATCTGGGCACCTGTCCGCGTGACCGACTGCCCATTCTCGTTGAAGAAGGTAAACGGGGTATTCATCCAGACCGTTTCGCTTGGCGGCGGGTTCGACCGCCCGCCGCCACGATCAAGCCAGCGCTTCCAGAGCCGGTCGATGTTGGCATGGTGGAGCCAGAAGATCGGATCACGGGCCGCCCGGTGCACCATGGCCATCCCGCCACCAACCATGGTGTGGATAGGGCCGTGAGGCTGGGCCTCGAACTCTCCCTGCGGCGAGCCACGGTGCACTGGGCCAGATACCCTCCGGCCGCCGAAGCTGACCGAGCCTGGGGGCGTAAAAAAGTTCGTGAGTCCAAAGGCCGTCTCAAACGAGACTGTGCCCCGCCCTAGCGGAATCCCGTTGTTTATCGTTCGACCGGACACATAGAGCGGGTTGGAGGCGTCGGTCGGCGAGCGGAAAGGCAGCGGCAGGGCGCGCTGGGTGGACCTGTTCTAATACGGCAGGGCAAAGTTCGGATCGCGCGAGGCCTCCCGGAGGATCCGCTCGAAGTAGTAGAGGTACATCCGGTGCCACGATAAGAAGAAATAGCTACCGTGCTGGCAGGTGTTCCAGGCGGTCTGGTCTATGGCGGCCCGTCGGCTGCTGACGTGCCATGGATGTTGGCCTGGTACAGCCAGCTCGTTGGGTCCGTTGGGTCAATCTGAGACCGTCTCTGCATTTCCCTAATCCCATTCCTCAGCGCATTGATCTGGGCTGTGGTCAACGTAGCGAAATCCCGCCGGACGAAGACCTGGGCCTGCGCCTCAGCCACCGGGGCCAGGGGCATGAGAGCCAGCAAGCAGGCCAGAATGGCTTTCTGGGCAAGCAATCTCGGTTTCATGACGCATCTCCTCCCGCTAATATGTGTTCCACTGATTTCTGCCGCTTAGTCCAGCAGAACATTGCTACCTGTTGGAATAAACGCCTTTTTTATCGACAAGCAACGGTACTGGGGGGCCAGTAAATTGTCAACCACGCGAGTCCTCGGTCACAAATGGGGGATTATGCGGGCCATTCATCGGCCCTAGGCCAAGTGTCGGGACGTTTTGGTGTCTCGGGCGGGGAGGAGCCAATGGAGGATCGGCTCAGAGTTTGTGAATTTTCGATATTCGCGGCGATAAGCCGCCGAGAGAGGGGATACCGGCGCCGGTGAGACAAGCGCGGGTGGAATGTCGCCTAGCCCTCGCAAAACCCGCAAATTCGCCCCAAACGACGAGTCTCGGGGACTTTGTGCCCCGTTATCCGGTCATTGCCGCCACTTCAGGCGCACCTGTCCCTAGCCCGAGCAACTCGGGCGCCAGGGCGAAGCTGCGCATCAGGTTG
>JBOIEG010000981.1:0-1764 GCA_050740915.1 Gammaproteobacteria bacterium
CCATGTCTCCAGCGGCGTGCGTTCAGCCGGCTGCAACTTGATCGCCACGCGGGTGTTCGGCATGAGCGAGACCATAGCAATCACTGGAAAGTCTGTAAAGTTATTTAAGGGACACTACACTAGGCAAGTAAAATCCGCATCAAACTGGATACAGTCGGTATCTTTGATGATATCCGCATCCGTATAGGAATAACTGGCGAGGAGCTTCCATTGGTCTGTGAGTTGCCCCGCGATATCAAGCTCAATTCCCTGGCTACGCGCCTCGCCGATGGCCCGCTGGAATCCCAGGTTCTGGGGATCGGCAGTGAGGACGTTTTGCTTGGTCAGGTGGTAGAACGCCAGCGTGGAGCTGAGCCGACCGTCCCAAAACTCGGTCTTGAGGCCTACTTCATACTGCTGTCCATGTTCCGGGTCGAACTGCGGCTGCCCCGGCGCGGGACGGCCGTTGTTGCTGCCAAACGATTCGACATAGTTTCCATAGAGCGACACCCATGACCAGGGTTGATACACCAGCCCGACACCCGGGCTGAAGGCCTCGTCGGTGTTTTCTGTCTCGTTGGCACGGGCATCCGCAAGCGAGGTCCCTGAAAACCCGTCAACGGCCATTGCCCAATCGTAACGTCCGCCGCCCAGGATGTGCAGCTTATCCCAGAGCGTGATCTGATCCTGGAAATAGAGCCCGTACCAAACAGTGTTATTGGTACTGAACATATTCTCGCCGGTCGCCGCGCTAATCGCGGCCTCATCCACGACGCCATACACGGGGTTAAATACATCGATGGGTGCTACCGCCGGGCAGCACACGCCATGACCATCATCCTCAAGTCGATAGTAGTCAAAACCGATCAACATTGTTGTGCCGCGCTCCCCAAGTGTTAAAGCGGCCCGTCAAGTCAAGATTGGTCGCATAAGTATTCTGATCGAACACCACGTCCCACAAGACCCGGTCCATGAAGGGATCTTGTGGACTAATTGTATCGAAGCCAATCACATCAAAACTGTCATCATCGGCGAAGTAAGCCGTGAATCGGTTGGTTACTTTCCAACCCTCCAGAAACTGATACGACCAATCGAACGCAACCAGATCCCGGTCCTGCTCGTAAAAGTCATCACCGTCGTCCGACGAAAAACTAATCGGCACGGGAGCGGGCCGTCGACCTAGCGCGGGAACGCCATTCGCGAAATTGAGATCATCCTCTTGATGCTCATAACTGAGATTGAACTCGAGACGATCGGTCGGTCGCCAGGTCAGCGCGGGCGCGACGAAGAACCGGTCGAGGAAAACAAAATCCTGGAACGAATTGCTATCCTGGTAGGCGAAATCCAGCCGGTAGAGTAGCGAGCGGTCGGCGGTTACCGGCCCTGTCGCCTCCGCCGTGGTACGGTACAGATCATAGGAACCGAATTGCTGCTGGAGCGCAAAGTAAGGTTCGCCAGAGGCTGCTTGGTGACCAGATTAATCAAACCACCGGGTTCGATGCGGCCAAAAAGCACAGCGGCTGGCCCCTTCAATACCTCGATTTGTTCTAGTGTAGTGGCCCTTAAATAACTTTACAGTTAAGCCGCCTTCTTTTTCCCTCGGGGCAGGGTGGATCTGGGCTTGATCTGCTCCATCTTGACCCGCGCCCGCTCGATCTTCGGTGTCCTTTCGGCAGGTCTGTGGAGGCGCCGTCAGATCCTCCTTGGCCGAGATTCCAGTGCGCCTATCGAGGCGCAGAATCCGAGCCAGGACTGTGCGCGAGAGGACAGCTATCTGGCCTGCGG
>JBOIEG010000982.1:0-2478 GCA_050740915.1 Gammaproteobacteria bacterium
CCGCAGGCCAGATAGCTGTCCTCTCGCGCACAGTCCTGGCTCGGATTCTGCGCCTCGATAGGCGCACTGGAATCTCGGCCAAGGAGGATCTGACGGCGCCTACACAGACCTGCCGAAAGGACACAGTGGATTGAGCGCTACGAGAACGAGGGTGCCACGGGCCTCGCCGAGCGCCCCCGACGCCCGCATGAGTGCCCGACCCAAACCCCAGGGGCGACCGTGCAGGCGCTCATGGAAGCGCGCCGGCGCCATCCCTCCTGGGGCGCGAAGAAGCTCTTGGCGCTGCTTTTCCGGCGTCATCCCAAGGGAGCTTGGCCGGCCCGTTCCACTGTCTGCGACATCCTCGATCGCCACGGCTTGATCCGCAAGCCTCGGGGGCGTCGGCGCGTGGGCCATCCAGGCAAACCCACCACCACAATGAGCGCCCCTAATCGGGTGTGGTGTGCCGACTTCAAGGGCCAGTTCAAAACCCGCGATGGCGTCTATTGGCTATCCCTTGACGGTCACCGACGGCTACAGCCGCTATCTTCTGGGCTGCCAGGCCTTGAGCTCGACGGCCGTGGCCGAGGCCAAACCGGTATTCGCGCGTCTGTTCCGTGAGCTCGGGCTCCCCCGAACGCATTCGCACCGACAACGGGGTGCCCTTTGCCACCACCACCCTCGCCCGCCTCTCCTCGCTCTCGGCCTGGTGGCAGGTTTGATCGGTACTCGAAGATAACAGGATATTGGTTACGCACAAGTGAATATTCGTCTGTAGGGTCGAGTTGAGGGCGAGCGGGAGTTTTGGCCTGGTTAGAGGTCAAGAAGGGAGGATGCTATATGCCGAGAGGCCGGGAGTACGCGCGTGAGGTGTGGGCTTAGACGCTACAAACCGGTGTGCTCTTGTGTTCGGACAGCCAGTGTTGACGTAACTGACAGCAGGCGTGTTCGAGCAACGTCAAAATGGCTTTCCAAGACAGCGCCCGTGTTTTCGCTTGTCGCAGCCGCCGGGTCAGCAGACGCGAGATGGCATTGTAGGTGAGTAGCCGCAAAAGGCTCACGAACAACAACGCGCGATGGGTCCAAGGCGCGTCGTCTTCCTCCCACACACAATCCAACGTCCAGAAACCGTTGTTCTCGATCCGCCAGTGCATGCGCACCGCCTGCAAGACCTCTGCGTCGCTCAAGCTCTGGGGAGCCAAGCTCGTTAAGAAAAAGCGCTCCTCGAGTGTTTCCTCATCGGTTTTCCTATCGAGGGTGGTTTGTTTCACGTGCCAGATCTCGCGTAGGTGCCCCCAGGTATACAGTCCCTCGACCGGCAACCGATAGAGCTCGCGAATGACCCGTTTGCCGCTGTGAGACTCTGAGGTGATCTGGTCGGGGAGAGACTCCCGTTGTGCCCACTTTTGCGCCTCCTCAAAGAGCACCTATTGAGGTCCCTTCAGCGCCATGATGTAATCCAACCCACGGTCAACCACATGGTCGGCGTTCTCTTGGCCCACCATCCCGGCATCGATGGAGATGACCTCGAGCAACCCCGTCTTGCCGTAGTCGGCCAGGAGCTGCTCGAGAAAAGGGCGAAACTCCGTGGTCTCCGCACGTTTGCTGGGGATCTCCCGCTGCCCCACAAACAACCTCGTGTCATTGGACACGTGCAGCGCTCGTAACACCCTATGGCGATAGCTCCCTTCGCCACCGCCCCCGATAGGGTCACTCCAGTCCCCAACCTTGTGCTGAGAGACCGACACCGATTTCCCATCAATGGCTGTGATGCGCACCGGGAAAGCCTCCTTGGGCAACTCATGCGCCCGCAACGCCTGTTTGACTTCTCCCACCAACACGTCGCGCAAGGGCTTCCCATCGAGCTCCACCAACACATCATGCAAAGTCGTATCGGGCACTCGGGTTTCATAGACCTCGCTTAAGGTCTCAACCGCCCGCAGCGTTGGGCACCCCGAAAGCATCCCGGTGAACAACACCTCCATCAAATATCCAAAGTTCCAGTAGCAGTTGGTCGGCTTCCTCGGATCGCGTACGTGCTTGAACCCTGTTGACGGGTCTAGCCGCTCTAAATGCTTCTTGACCACACCCAGCGTCTTGGGTAGCGTTCTTCTTCGTCTCAATGTGATTACCTCCCGTGATGAGGGGAATGAGCTCAACGCAAAATCATCGGTAGTCGCTTAGGCGGCCCACACCTCACGCACGTCCACTTGCGGCCCCCGATCGATTTATACTATCGCGCGTAATGATCTCATACGTCCCCTCGTCACGGGAGCTTCTCTTCTCAAAACCCTCCAGCGCACTTGCGAATAAACTACCACGTCTGAAGTACCGAGCAATCCTGGGACGGACGGGTCTCCTTTTCCTACAAAAAAAAACGGCTCCTCAGCAAAATTTGTGGGTAGTTTTCTACTTGATAGACCCCATGGAGTTAAGGGCGTCTGAGGAAAACAACGATTCTGACGCAAGTCCTACAGGCTCTGGCTGTGGATATATGGA
>JBOIEG010000983.1:0-10928 GCA_050740915.1 Gammaproteobacteria bacterium
GCGAGCGAAGGAAGGTCGCGTTCCGCCGGAGCGCAGGAACCGCAGTGTATATTGAAATACATGAGGATTCCGAGCACCGCCGGAACGCGAGATCCAGAGCGCAGTAGGTTTTTTCACAAACTCTGAGTGAATATGCCTCGTAATATGCGTTGCGCGTACGATAGCCGCGAATGACGAGTTACTAAAGCAAATTGGATCACACTTGGAGAAACGCGCGTGATTGATCAGATCATCGAACAACTGAAACACTTGATCATCGAGCAGCTCAATCCCAATCTCACGCCGGAAGAGATCGATGCCGACGCGTCGATCCTGGAAGGAGCCCTGGGGCTCGATTCGATCATGGTGGTGGCGCTCATTAACCTGCTCGAAGAGCGCTTTGCTTTCACGTTCGCCGAGGACGAGCTCAATATGGAGAGCTTTGCCACCCTCCGGACCCTGGCACACTTCATTGCCGGCCGGCGCATGCCCGGGCCGACAACATGATATCTGCCCACGGTGATCGCGCATCACCTTCCAGTACGGACACGGCGCCGGGGAGGATCGTGACGGTGCCCGCCGTTCACCCGGTACACAAGCTCGGCCTGGAAGCGGAAGCGGCGTTGGATCCCGCGATCCAGTTTCCGGTCGCGTTATCGAAACCTCTACCGCCCGCCCGGACCGTCTTCTTGACCGGCGCCACGGGGTTTTTAGGCGTCCATCTGCTGGACGAGCTGCTGCGCAGGACGGATGCCGACATCTTCTGTTTGATCCGGGCCGATCATCTCGAGGCGGCCAGAGGGCGACTTGTCCAGCATCTGCAAAGGTACGGTCTGTGGCGGGAGGCGTTCGCCGGGCGTCTGCGCCCGGTCGTCGGTGATGTGTCGCGGCCGCGACTGGGTCTGACCGAAACGGAGCTCTGCAACCTGGCCGGCCACATCGATGTCATCTATCACAGCGCCGGATCGATTAATGCGCTGTACCCGTACTCCCAGTTGAAGGCGACCAACGTGCTGGGTACCCAGGAAATATTGCGTTTGGCCGGTCTGGTGCGGACCAAGCCGGTGCATTATGTGTCGAGCATGGCCGTCTTTTTTAACGATGCCTATGTGGGTGTCGAGCGGCTGTGCGAAAGTGACATCCCGAGATATCATCCGAGCCTGAAGGGAGGCTACACGCAAAGCAGGTGGGTGGCGGACCACCTGGTGTTATCCGCACAGGAACGCGGATTGCCCGCCTGCATCTACCGATGTGTGCGGGTGATGGGCCACAGCCAGACGGGCGCGATGAACGAGATGCACGACGTGTTGCCGCTGATGCTCAAGGCCTGTGTTCAGATGGGCAAATGCCCGGTGCTCGACATCGACGTCACCCTGGCACCGGTCGATTATGTCAGCCAGGCGATCGTGCATTTGTCCCGGCAAGCCCGCTCGTATGGACGGGCGTTTCACCTGTTGACGCCCCGGCCCATACCCTGGTCGCAACTGATGGCGACGATCCGTTCGTTCGGCTACGCACTCGAAGAGCTCCCCTATGACCAGTGGCGGCGTGAAGTCAGACAGCGGGCGTCCCAGGGCGCCGACAAACTTTTCTATACGACATTGCTCATGGTGCTGCTGGCGCCGCATTATCTGTTCTACAGGCGACCGCCGCTGGATACGCAGTACACGCAGGAAGGGCTGGCGGACGCGGCGATCACCTGCCCGCCGGCCGAGCCGTTGCTCATAGGCAAATACATCGCCTATTGGCAGAAGGCCGGCTATTTCCCGCCGCCAAGTGCGTCATGAAGTTCATCGCACGATGCCTTGGTACAACGGGTGTCGAGGCGAACATCCTTACGGATGGCCGGCATGCGTGCACGTACCGGGAGCTGCCGGACATCTTTGCCGATATGCGCGACGGTTTCGGGGAGCGCGGGGTCGATCTGGATGCGTGCCTGGCGCTGGAATGTGAGAATTCGCTGCCGGGCGCGCTGCTCCTCCTCTTTGTACTCGAAGGTGACTACGATTTTGTCCTTCTGCCGAAGCCCGCAGAAGGCTGCCGGGCCGCCCTGGCGGCGATCCCGTTCTGCCGCTACCGGGTGACCACGGTGACGGCGGGCCCCGGTCCGATGGCGGAGATCGACCCATCACAGTTTATCCACATCACGCCCAACCCGGGATACCGGGAAGGTCCTGGGAAAAATCAGGGCCCTCGAGTCTACCTGCAGACATCGGGCACCACCGGCATCCCCAAGCTGGTCGTTCACACGCACCGCGGGCTGGGCGGGAACGCCCTCAACTGTGTCGAGCGCTTGTGCCTTTCAGGCGCCGATCGCATCGCGATCCCGGTTCCCTTGTTCCATATGTTCGGGCTGGGAGCGGCGTTCCTTCCCGCCATGGCCGTAGGAGCGTCCATCGATCTGCAAAAGGGTGCCAACCTGATCGGCTATCTGATGCGCGAGCGGAGCTTCGAGCCGACCGTTGCCTTCATGACGCCGAGCTTTTGTGAGTCCTTGCTGAAAGGGCGCAAGTCACGCCGAGCGTACCGGCTGACGGTGACCGCAGGAGACCGGCTGCGCGGAGATACCTTCGACCGCTATGAAGCGCAGTATGGCCCCCTGGTGCAATTGTATGGCAGCACGGAGATGGGAGCGATCGCGGCGGGTAGTCCCGACGATCCGGGCGAGGCCCGGGCGCAGACGGTGGGTAAACCGTTGGCGCATGTGGAAGTCCGCCTGGGAAATGGAACAACCGTGGAAGATAGCGCCGCGGGAAGGGAGCCGTCCGAGACCAACGACCTGGGCGAACTCTTCTGTCGCCACGCGTACGGCTTTCATGGCTACGTCGATGATGGCGGGGTGCCTGTGCGACTCGACCAGACCGACCCCGGCGGTTGGTGTCGCCTGAACGACCTAGGGAGGATATTGCACGACGGGCGTATTCAGGTGCTGGGCCGGAGCGATCACAGCGTGAATCGCAGCGGTCTCCTGGTTTTATATGCCGATGTCGAAAGGGCGATGATGAAAATCGCCGGCGTCGAGACGGTGGTGATCGTCGCCCACGGGGAGAGCGAATACGGCTCGGGAATGGCCGCTTTTTACGTTCCCACGAGCGGAGCGCAGATGGCGGCGAGTGACATCCACGCCGCTTGTCTCACGCTATTACCCAGACGGGCCGTCCCCGATACCCTCATCGTGGTCGAGGCCTTACCCCTGCTGCCGAACGGCAAGGTGGATCGCCAGGCGCTGATCGCGATGGCGAACGTGACGCCCGAGACCGGATGCGCACAGCCTGCTACATGAAAGATGCCCGGAGCGCATCGTGCCACAGGTGAGTAGGAACACCCGCATGCTCATTTCATACAACCATCAATTCATTTTTTTTCACGTATCCAAGACGGCGGGCATGAGCATGCGCGAAGTGCTGCAAGCGTACGCCCAGGAGCCGGATAAATTCAAGATCCGCCGTCCACCGCCAATGATCGGCGATCGGCCCAACCGGATGTACGAGGTATGGAAAGCGCTGCTGTTGCACGCCCGGGCATGCGATGCCCGGAAGGAACTGCCGGCGGACGTGTTCACGAAGTTTTTCAAGTTCGGCTTCGTGCGCAATCCGTGGGACTGGCAGGTCTCCATGTATTACTTCATCCTGCGTGAGCACACCTATGCCAAACATGAGATCGTGAAGGGTCTGCAAGGGTTCGAGGAATACGTGGAATGGGTGGTCGGCACCCCGGACCCGTATCCAAAGGGCACGCCGAAACTGCAAAGCGAGATGATCGCCGACGCGCAAGGCAACCTGCTCGTGGACGTCGTCGGACGCTACGAGACCCTGGCCCAGGATTTTCTCACGATCTGCCGCAGGCTCAATATCGAGGCCTCGCTGCCTCACCTCAACCAGACCGCTCACCGCGACTATCGCACCTATTACAACGAGCGCACGAGACAAATGCTCGCCGAGCACTTTCAGGCCGATGTGGAGTTGTTTCGCTACACATTTGATGGTTACCGGAAGGGATCAGCAATGGGAGTAAACGAATGACGAGCAAAGTTGGTGCGGTGTTTGAAGCAAATACTCCACAAGAACTAGCCGAGCGCTACGATGACTTGGCGGAATCCTACGATGACGAGCTCGCTACGGATGTAAGTCCCCAGCGCGCCGTCGAGCTGCTGGTGCGTTATGTTGCAAGCGAGGCCAGAATTCTCGATGCCGGCTGTGGCACAGGCAAGGTCGGCCAGATGTTGTACGAGCGTGGGTACCGCAACCTGGAAGGGTTGGACCTCTCCCGTGGGATGCTGCGGGAAGCGCGCAAAAAGAATTGTTATGTGGCCCTCCATCAACAAGTCTTGGGCGAGCGCTTAGCATTCCCCACCGGCGCCTTCGATGCGGTGTTGAGCGTCGGCGTCTTCGTGCACGGCCACGCGCCCAGCAGCTCGTTCGACGACTTGACCCGCGTGACCAGGCCCGGCGGGCACATCATCTTCACCCTGCGGCCCGAGTTCTACGCCGCTACCGATTTCAAGGACAAGATGGCGGCCTTGACGGATGCTGGACGCTGGCGTTGGGTCGAAACCGGCGAGCCGTTCGACGCTGGTTTCAAAGAATTTCCCGGCATCAATCTTCAGGTGTGGGTATATGAAGTAATACGCGCCGCGTGATGCCTGCTGCCTGTTGCGTGTTAGGCGCCGCGTTAGTCAGGAATGTCACCAATCACGTATCGCGCAACGCATCGCACGCACGAGGAACACGCAACCATGACCATCAACGGCTATTCGTCGTCCTCGCTCCCTGAAGAGCATGCGGTTGAACAACATCCGCCGCCTGACGTATCGTCGATTTCAGAGGCGGAGCGGCGCCGTGTGTTGTATGAATGGAATGACACGGCCGCCCCGTATCCACGCGATCGTTGTCTGCATCAGCTATTCGAGGAGCAGGTTGCGCTCACACCGGACGCAATTGCGCTGGTCTTCGAAGAACAACGTGTAACCTATGCCGAGTTAAATCGCCGCGCCAACCACCTGGCCCATCAGCTGCTTACCCTGGGCGTCGGTCCGGAGACGCTGGTTGGGATCTGCACCAAACGTTCATCAGACACGATCGTCGGTCTGTTGGGCATTCTCAAGGCGGGTGGCGCATACGTCGCTCTCGATCCCGCGTATCCAAAAGTGCGGCAGGCGTTTATGATCGAGGACGCCGCCATGCCGGTCTTGCTCACCCAGCAAGAGTTGGTGGACGGCCTGCCCATCACGCAGGCGAAACTCATCTGTCTGGATAATGAGTGGGACCCCATCGGCGAGGCTTCGGCCATCAATCCGGCTGTTCCAATCGCTCAGCACAATCTCGCCTATATTCTCTACACGTCTGGTTCGACCGGTCGCCCCAAAGGAGTCGCGATCGAACATCGCAGCGTTGTAGCGTTTCTGAGTTGGGCACGGTCGGTCTTTCCGCCCGCCGAGTTGACCGGGGTGCTGGCTGCCACCTCGATCTGTTTCGATCTCTCGGTCTTCGAGATTTTTTTGCCCTTGAGCTGTGGCGGCAGAGTCATTTTGGCCGAAAATGCTATTGCTTTGCCTACCCTGGTGGCGGCGCGCGACCAGGTGACCCTGATCAACACCGTGCCTTCGGCCCTGACCGCCCTGGTCAATGTGGGCGGCGTGCCGGGTAACGTGCGCGTGGTCAACCTAGCCGGTGAACCCCTGCCGAACACGCTGGTGCAGGATGTTTATCAACTAGGCCGCGTACAGAAGGTCTACAACTTGTATGGCCCGTCCGAGGACACGACTTATTCCACGTTCGTCTTGACCGAGAAAGGGGCCACCAACAATCCGACGATAGGTCGGCCGATCAGCAATACCCAGGCGTACATTGTCGACGAGCATTTGCAACCGACGCCGATCGGGGTACCTGGCGAGCTCTGCCTGGGTGGTGACGGCCTGGCGCGTGGCTATCTGAATCGACCTGAGTTGACGGCGGAGAAGTTCGTTCAGAATCCTTTTGGAAAGGGCCGCATCTATCGCACCGGCGATCTGGCGCGCTTCTTGTCAAATGGCAGCCTCGAGTTTCTAGGCCGCCTCGACCACCAGGTGAAGGTGCGCGGCTTTCGGATCGAGTTGGGCGAAATTGAGGCGGCGTTGGAACGGCATCCGACGGTTGAGAAAGCGGCGGTGCTGGCGCTGCCCGATCAACAGGGCGAAAAGCAGTTGGTGGCCCATCTGGTTGCCAATTCAGCGGCCCTGGAGACGTTGGCGCCGGGTATGCAACGGAACAATGACGCGCAGGAGCACGTTGCGCTCTGGCAAAGCGTCTATGAGGAAACCTATCGCCAGACGTCCGCGCCGGTTGATCCTACCTTTAACACCAGCGGCTGGGTCAGCAGCTACACCGGGCAGCCGATCCCCGCCGCCGAAATGCGCGCGTGGGTGGAACAGACAGTGGCGCGCATTCTGACCTTGAAGCCCCAGCATGTGTTGGAAATTGGCTGTGGCACGGGGATGCTGTTAGCCAGAGTGGCTCCACACTGTACCAGCTATGTAGGCATCGATTTCTCACCTACGGCGCTCGACCACATCCGCAGCATGCAACAGTCGGTGGCTGGGTTGGATCACATCAGGCTGTTGGAACGCGAGGCGGATGAGATGGCCGACTTTGCATCACGGAGCTTCGACACCGTCATCATCAACTCGGTGGTTCAACATTTTCCCGATGTGGAGTATTTATTGCGCGTCCTCAGGGGGGTGCTCCGGCTGGTAAAACCGGGCGGTCATATTCTGGTGGGCGATGTGATTAACCTCGCGCTGCTGGAAACCTTCCATACCTCGGTGCAGCTCTACCGCGCCGCCAGTAGCGACACCTGCGCACAGGTGCAGCAACGCATTCGCCAGCGGGTGGCGCAAGAGCGCGATCTGCAGCTCGATCCTGCATTCTTCCTGGCCTTGGCGCAGCAGCACCCAGAAATTACCCATGTGCAGATGATGCCCAAGCGCGGGCGCTACCGCAATCAACTGACGCGCTTCCGCTACGAAGCGATTTTACACATTGGCGCTCCTGTTCAACGAGCGAGCGATCTGACGTGGCTCGATTGGCAACGCCAAAAGCTGACGCTGGCCGAAGTGCGGCGCCGCCTCGCCACGACACGCCCTGCCACCCTGGCGATCCGCAATATCTCGAATGCACGTTTGGATGAGGAAGTAGCTGCGCTGTCCTGGCTGCGCGAGGCCGGTCCTGATGAAACCATCGCCCACCTTCGCGCCTATCTGGCGCAACAGCCGCACACGGGCAGCGAACCCGATGATCTTATGGCGTTGGCGGAGGAACTGGCCTACCAAGGCGAGCTAAGCTGGCTCAATGCGGGCGCACACGGCGTTTATGATGTGGTTTTCACGCGCAACGACCACGCTCGCCGCCTGGCTGTATTTGCGGCGGACGCACGGCGGCGTTCCTGGTCGGACTACGCCAATCATCCGCAGCGCGCCAAGCTCAATCGCCAGTTGATACCGCAACTACGGGAATTTTTACACGATCAGCTACCGAATTACATGATGCCGGCGGTGTTCACGGTGTTGGAACAGATGCCGCTCTCGCCTAACGGTAAAATTGACCGCCGGGCGCTGGCACAGTTGCCGCTGGAGCTTGAACCGGCAACGGAGGACGTGATCAGCGCCGCGCGCAACCCACTGGAGAAACTGTTGGTCGACGTGTGGGCCGACGTGCTGAACCTGAAGCGCGTCGGCGTCGAGGATGATTTCTTTGCCCTGGGCGGCAATTCGCTCAAAGCCATGGCTTTGGTGAGCAAGCTGCAACGACGGCTCAATCGCGTCATCCAACCCTTGGCGCTGTTTCACACGCCCACCGTCGCCGGTTTTGCGGCTTACCTGCAAGAGAACTACCCCGATTTGCCGGGAGAATTCGCTATGGTGGGTACAGAGGGCGACCGTGAGGAAGGGGAGATTTGAGGGGGTGATCCGTGCTACGGAATTCATGACGCGTGCTGAGAGCTTGTGAAAAAATCGTCGCGAGCGAAGGGAGGTCGTGTTCCGCCGGAGCGCAGGACCGTTTCGCCGGGAGCGAAACGGAGCGAAGCCTCGAAGGGGTGAGTCCCAAGGATGGGACGAGCAACCGGAGTGACTATTGAAATACTTGAGGATCCCGAGCACCGCCGAAATGCGAGATCCCGAGCGCAGCAGATTTTTTCACAAGCTCTATTCCCAGCGAAACAACGGTAACTTAGCCATGGCGCGCAGATCGCAACGGCCTAAGAACAACGGCGAGGTGCCCATTGTCGGCATCGGGGCCTCGGCTGGGGGCTTGGACGCGTTTCGAAGATTCTTTCAGGCCATGGCGGTCGACAGCGGCATGGCCTTCGTGCTGATCCAGCATTTAGATCCCGCTCATGAGAGCTTGACCGCGGGTCTGCTCGCCCGCCATACCCGCATGCCGATGGTCCAAGTGCAGGACCGCATGTGGGTCGAGCCGAATCACGTTTACGTGATCCCGCCCAATAAGTACCTGACCGTTGTCGGCAATGTGTTGCGCCTGAGCGAGCCGGTGCTGGTCCATGGCCTGCGTATGTCGATCGATTTCTTCTTTCAAGCGCTCGCCAGGGAACGGCGCGAAAAGGCGATCTGCATCGTCCTAACCGGCACCGGCACCGACGGCACCTTTGGCCTGCGAGCGGTCAAGGGCGAGGGAGGACTCGCCATGGCCCAGTCTCCCGAGACGGCTCAATACGGTGGCATGCCGAATAGCGCCGTTGCCACCGGGCTGGTGGATTACGTGGGACCCGTGGAGGCACTGTCCGAGAAAGTGCTGCAGTATATCCGGCACGCCTACGTGCGGGCCATGGATAGGCCCCAGACCTTGCTGGAAGAGGCGCCCGATGATGTTCGCTCCATCTTGGCCGTGCTGCATGCGCGAACCCGGTGCGACTTCCGTTGCTACAAGAAAGGCACCCTGATGCGCCGCATCGCGCGGCGCATGGGAGTCACCCAGATCGATGGTCTTGCCGATTACCTGAGCTATCTGCGCGAGCACTCGGTGGAGGTCACCCGGCTGTTTAAAGATCTGCTGATCGGCGTGACCGGGTTTTTCCGCGAACCAGAGGCGTTCAAGGCGCTGGAACAGGCGATCGTGCGCTTGTTGGAAAACAAGGAACCCGGCTCGCCGCTTCGGGTTTGGGTGCCCGGCTGCGCGAGCGGCGAGGAGCCCTACTCCATCGCCATGACTTTGATCGAGCAGCTGCAGGCCGCGCAAAAGAACTGTCCGCTGCAGGTATTTGCCACCGACATCGACGAGGAAGCGCTGGCCGCGGCGCGGGCCGGGATCTACCCCGAAAACATCGGCGCCGACGTAGCTCCCGAGCGCCTGCAGCAGTTTTTCAAGAAGAAGGGGGATAGCTTTGAGGTGAGCAAGGCGTTGCACGAGAGCGTGCTGTTCGCGCCGCAGAGCTTGATCGCCGAGGCGCCATTCTCTAAGCTCGATCTGCTGAGCTGTCGCAATCTGCTCATTTATTTACAGCCAGAGGTGCAGCGCAAGCTCATCTCCCTGTTCCACTTCGCGCTCAACCAGGGGGCATCCTGTTTTTGGGCAGCGCTGAGAGCATCGGACGACGGGACGACCTGTTTGAGCCGCTCTCCAAGAAATGGCTGATCTACCGCCACACGGGTGTCGCGCGCCGCTCCGCGGTCGATTTTCCCATCCTGCCCGGCAAGGTGGCGCGCAGCCCGCTGCTGGCAGCCGAGGCGGCGCTGTGGTCTGACCCGGTACGGCTGGGGCCGCTTGCCCAGCAGGTCCTGCTCGAGAGCTACGCCCCGCCCTCGGTGCTGATCGACCGTACGTATCAGATCCTGTATTTCTATGGCCCCACCGATCGCTACCTCAAACAGCCTAGCGGCGCCCCCACGGACGATTTGATAGCAAGGGCGCGGGAAGGGTTGCAAACCAAGCTGAGATCGGTGCTGTACGAGGCGAAGCAGGGGGCCAAAGCGGTTACCCTCTTTGAGGCTCGGATCCGACATCAAGAAGAGCAGCGGCTGGCAAAAGTCATGGTCCGGCCGGTCACGCTGCCCAAGCTGCCAGAGGGCCTGTTCCTGGTCAGATTCCAGGAGCAGCCCGATCCCGAACCCCAGAGAGCCTGTGCGCCGATGGCCGACGAATCGCTGCTGGGTCAACTGGAGGAGGATTTGAAAGACACCCAGGATGAGCTGCAGCGCACCATAGAGCAGCAGGAGACCTCCACCGAGGAGCTGAGGACCGCTAACGAAGAGGTGATGACCGTCAACGAGGAGCTCTAGTCCACCAACGAGGAGCTGGAGACCTCGACAGAGGAGTTGCAGTCTCTAAACGAAGAGCTGTCCACGCTCAACAACCAGCTCCAGGAGAAGGTGACCCAGCTGGAGACGAGCAACAACGATCTGGCTAATCTACTGGTCAGTACCGACATCGCCACGGAGTTCCTCGATCGGGAATTCCGCATCAAACGCTTTACTCCCGCCACCGCTGCGGTGCTGAGACTCATCGCCGGCGACATCGGCCGTCCCGTCAGCGACATCGCACATCGCTTCCGAGAAGACGATCTGGTGCAGGCAGCCGCTCAGGTGCTGGAAGAGCTGACGCCGCACGAAAAGGAGATCCGAACGGTTGAAGGCCGCTGGTACGATCGGCGAATTCTGCCCTACCGAACGGAGGATAACTGGATCGGCGGCGTGGTAGTGACGTTTCTTGACATCACCGATCGCAAGCGCTCGGAACAAGCCCTGCGGGAGGCAAAGGAGGTGGCCGAGAAGGCAAATACCGCTAAGACGCGCTTCCTCACGGCGGCGAGCCACGATTTGCGCCAGCCGCTGCAAGCGCTGAGAGTTTGTGAAAAAACCGTCGCGAGCGAAGGAAGGTCGCGTTCCGCCGGAGCGCAGGAACCGCAGTGTATATTGAAATACATGAGGATTCCGAGCACCGCCGGAACGCGAGATCCCG
>JBOIEG010000984.1:0-2475 GCA_050740915.1 Gammaproteobacteria bacterium
GCGAGCGAAGGAAGGTCGCGTTCCGCCGGAGCGCAGGAACCGCAGTGTATATTGAAATACATGAGGATTCCGAGCACCGCCGGAACGCGAGATCCAGAGCGCAGTAGGTTTTTTCACAAACTCTGAGCCGTGCCGTGAACGAGCTCCCAGTTCTCGCGATCCGCGCCGCCGCTTCCCCATCCCGGCATTCCCGTTAAGCGAATGCCATCGCGATCACGATCCGCGAGTCACCGCCACAGGGGAAGGCCAATGACCGACACCTCGAGATACTACATCCCGGCGCTTCGCTTCCGCTGGCTCACCCGCTTCTACGACTCTCTGCTCACGACGACGCTGAAAGAGGAGAGGTTCAAGGGCCTCCTCGTCGAGCAAGCCGCCCTGGAGCCCGGTCTGCGCGTGCTCGACCTTGGCTGCGGCACCGCCACTCTGACCATCATGCTGAAGCGCGCATGCCCCCGAGCGGAGATCGTCGGCCTCGACGGTGATCCCGAAGCTCTCGCGATCTCCCGCCGGAAGATCGAGGCGGCGAGACTGGGCATTGAGCTCCGCGAGGGAATGTCCTACCTCCTGCCGTTCGAGGATCGTTCGCTCGATCGGGTCGTTTCGAGCCTCGTCTTTCATCACCTGACGAGTGAGAACAAGCGTCGAACTTTGACCGAGATCCGGCGGGTCCTGAAGACGAGCGGCGGGCTTCATGTCGCGGACTGGGGAGGCGCCCAGAACCTTCTCATGCGGATTGCGTTTCTCGGCGTTCAGCTCTTCGACGGGTTCGCGACCACGAGCGACAACGTCGAGGGGCGGCTGATCCCGATGATGGAAGAGGCTGGATTCGACGGCGTAGAAGAGACGCACCGCGAAATGACGCTCTTCGGAACGCTGTCGCTCTACCGGGCGAGCTGCGCCTGAATCCGGGTCCGCCAAGTGCCTACGTCGCCAGATCGCTTGCTCCCTTCGCGTGGCGGCGCCACGATTGGGGTTACTGGTCGGCACTGGAAAGCGATGCGCAACAAACAGACAGGACAAAGGGGTGAATGATTCCAACATTGCTCGAATCGGCCAACAGAAGTGGCTAAAGCAAGCCGATGGAGGTCTCGCCGGGCGAGGTCGTGGGGGATCAAACCGGAGGATCAAAATCGGGTTGCTACTCCCGTCGGCCTCCGATCCCCCACCCCCGGCCGGCCTAGTGAACCCGTTATTTTTGCCCCTCGTGGGGAGGGTGCTAGGCTCTCGCTCAAGGATCGTTACCAAGGCTCGGTGGTCTCCCTCAAGCATGGTCGCCACCCAGGCATTGATTATCCTTACCCCCCCCGGAAATATTCGACCCTGCCCCCTTTGTCGGTCCGCTCACTATCACCTGTTCGGGACACCGCGCTACGGCTTGAGGTCGAACAACGCCTTGCCGCTTTCCATATCGAACGGTGACGAGAAATGTTCATGCACGACCCTCCACTTCCCATTCGTCTTGCGGTAACCGGCGGTCATGCGCATCCACGAAGCCTTTTCTTCGCCGTTCTCTGCGGTTCCGCCGCACCAGTTTAGGCAGTGGGAAAAGGCCACGTCGTCGGCTGCCGCAATCTTCAGGTCGTGAATCTCGAAGATCATCGGGCCTGGACACATGGAAAGACACGATTCCCAGTGCTTTCTGTACGCCTCCTTGCCCTTGAATTGCAGCTGGGCTATGGCATCGAACGCGAGGATATCCGGGGCGTAGTGGGACACGATCCCATCGATGTCCTGGGCACGGGCCGCTCTCAGCCAGTTGTCCACCAGTGCGCTGATCTCGGCTTCGGCCGTTCCTTTGGCAGTTTCGGTGGTCATAATCTTTCTCCTTCTTTAAAAAATGGATAGGGTTGACTCAGGTTTCGCGGGTCATGCGCACGGCACAGGGTTAAGCCTGCGCGCCTCAGCAGGGCTCCGAGGCCTTGGTGGTTACCGTATCTGTCGTGATATCGCCCACGAGGGCGTCCCACTCGCTCTTGGACAGGGCGTCAAGCTTCTTCTATATGGACCAGGCATAGGTACTTCATGGCTTACTCCAGATCGTGCTGAAACGGTTATGAACACTAGATAGTCGTTCGGGGAAGCTCAAACTCGACAACCCGCCAATCGCAGGCGAAATAAATATCTGCAAGATGCACAGGTGGCGGGGACCGAGACCTCTTCGCCCGATCATCGCCGATCACCCTGTTGTAGGCAACCCGCGTTAGCCGATTAGATTAACGTAATAGTTCAATTGATCGGCGTTGCGCCAATATTCCCCATGAGAATGAACGTATAGATTGGGGTTCATAATATAGGCGGAGTTTGGCGAAAAATCGTGCAATTCAAATCCAAATTTTTCAGTCTCTCCTAGGAGCCTGTCGGACTTAGGTTGAACACCAAAGCCATAACGTGCGTGTTGAGCGCCAAAATCGAGGTTCGGGTGGTCATCAAGGCGATCGACTCCGTGAGTCGATGATGGACAGACTCTTCTCG
>JBOIEG010000985.1:0-5253 GCA_050740915.1 Gammaproteobacteria bacterium
GAGAAGAGTCTGTCCATCATCAACTCACGGAGTCGATCGCCTTAATGACCACCCGAACCTCGATTTTGGCGCTCAACACGCACGTTATGGCTTTGGTGTTCAACCCTAAGTCCGACAGGCTCCTAGAGCTCATCAAGTTCAATCTTCATGATAACGCGACCTATGAAGATTACGTCAAGGGTCGTGACGGGATCGACGGTCGCGCGCTCAAGACCTGGAAACGGATGCGGTTGCCCAAAGATCACCCGAATTATCAGGACGTCGGGGGTGACGGCCCGCAGATGTGCAAAGGGGATCTCATCCGTCATCGGACCCTGACGGGTATTTGTAACGATATTAAGAATCCGCTGATGGGATCGACCAATCAGCCCTACCCCCGCAATGTTCAGTTCGAAACGACCTTCCCCGATCTGGGCAAGCAGGAACTCGCGCGCAATCGGCACGGCAACCGCTTGGGGATCCTGACGCCCGATCCGCAGGGCATCAGTCGTAAGCTCTTTTCGCGCCAGCAATCACAGCCGGACAAATGCAATGAAGGCAAAGGTTTGCCAGGATATTCCAAGGCCGCGAACTGCGATTATAAGAAAGCCCCGTTCTTCAACGTGCTCGCGGCGTTTTGGATCCAGTTCATGACCCACGATTGGTTCTCTCACCTCCAAGAGGGTCACAACACCTCCGAGATGATGCACATGGGCTGCAAATCGCAAAAGGTTAATGGTGTCGAGACGCCGTTGACACCACAAGACGTCCAAAAGCTGAACTGCCGGCCCGGCGATAAGATGGAGCGAGCCTACATCGCCGAGAGCGGCGAACCCCGAAAGTTTAGCTACGAAGGCAAGGACTACCTCTCACGCGCGTATAAGGTGACCCGCAATACGGTTACCGCCTGGTGGGATGCTTCACAGATCTACGGCTATGACGCCATTTCGCGGCAGCGGGTCAAACGCGATCCGAAGGACAAGGCGAAACTGTTGCTGGTCCCGGTCGGGAACCGCCAAGGCGCGGGCGAAAAATACGGTTACTTGCCGGTCTTCACCGAGTGTCCGGCCGCTGGGGATGACGCAAGATGCGTCCCCGATCCGATCAATCCCGCTTGGGCCGGGCAAGAAGCCACGGCTTTCCCGGACAACTGGAATATCGGGCTTAGTTTTTACCATAACCTCTTTGCGCGCGAGCACAACCTGTTCGTCGATGAATTCAGGAGGCTCACGGCGAAAACACCGAGCGCCGATTCGGGTCTTCGTAACCCGTCCCAACCCGATCAGGTTATCCGCTATCGAGATGTGAGCGATGACGAGTTGTTCGAAGCCGCGCGGCTGGTCATTGCGGCGGAGATCGCCAAGATCCATACCATCGAATGGACCACCCAGCTCCTCTATGGCGAACCCTTGTACCTAGGGATGAGCTCCAATTGGTTTGGTTTGTTCCGAGACCATCCGTTGGTTGCCAAAGCATTGGAACGGGCGATCACCAGCCGACTGGCTCCTAGCGCCGATCCGCGCAAGACGACCGGATGGTATTCGGTATTCGCGTCCGGTCCCGGGATCTTCGGCCTCGGCAGCATTCGGTACCCGGATGGCCCTGCGTTTACCAAGATCATCAAGGGGAAGAAGGAGATCTGGGACCTCCGAAATCCGGAGCATGTCAACGGCGGGATCAATCATTTCGGTTCTCCGTTTAATTTCCCGGAAGAGTTTCCGACCGTCTATCGCCTACATCCCATGGTTCCCGATTTGGTTGAATTCCGAGATTGGGCCAACCAGCCGAACTCGATCCGCTACAAGATCCCGCTCGTAGAAACCTTCCGTGGTAAGGCGACACAGGAGATGCACGGCCGCGGTTTGGCGAACTGGGGGATCAGTATGGCCCGTCAACGCTTAGGGCTTTTAGCGCTGCAGAACCACGCGCAGTTTTTGCAGAACCTGCCGATGCCGCGTCTCAAACCCGCGGCCGACATGATCGATGTGGCGGCCCTGGATGTGATCCGGGATCGCGAGCGCGGTGTTCCGCGCTTCAACGAGTTCCGCCGGCAGTATGGCCTGAAGACGCTAACCAGTTTTAACAATTTTATCGATCATCATCTGCCGCCTGGAACGCCGCAGTGGGCGGAGCAGCAAAAACTGGTTGACGCCCTGCGCGAGGTCTATGGCCAGCATAAGTGTGACGCCTCCAATGGGGTCATCACCGACTCCCAAGTGAATGATGACGGCTCGCCGATCAACGATTGCCTGGGCCATCACAACGGCTCGATGGTCGATAACATCGAGGATCTCGATGTGGTGGTCGGCTGGCTGGCGGAATCGACCCGCCCGCACGGTTTCGCGATCTCGGAAACGCAGCTCCAGGTGTTTATCCTCAATGCGTCGCGCCGCCTATTCAGTGATCGTTTCTTTACCTCGAGTTTCCGCCCGGAGTTTTATACGCAGCTCGGCGTCAACTGGGTGAACGATAACGGTCCGAACGGCAAGGTGATAGAGCAGGGTGCACCGAATTGGCCACGAGCAGGAAGTCTCACCGCTCAAGCGTGTGCTGATGCGCACGATGCCGGAATTGAAGCAAGAGCTGGATTTGGTTGTAAACGCCTTCGATCCGTGGGCGCGCGATCGAGGCACGTATTACACCTTAGCCTGGAAGCCCCGCCCCGGTGCGGAATCTGACGAGGCGTTCTAAGGCCGTAGCCTTGCATTAATATCCCATGATCCTCTCCATTCGGGAAAGACTTCCCGGTCCGCGCGGTGGCCCGAACTGTGCCCCGGCAACCACGCAGCGTGGGAAGACCACGCCGTGATTCCAGGGAACTGCCAGGCCGTCAGCGGCCGAGCCTATGTATCCGTCGCGGTCTTTCCCGCGGACGCCGTGACCGTGACGCAAGGCGAGCTGACGACCTGGTTGCTCAAGACCCTGCCCCGGCAGAAATCGATCGATGCCGTTAGCTCGAGTCACAGGACATAGGCACACACGAATGGAAGCTGCATGAAGGGCCTAACGTATAGCGCCGAGATCCGCTGGTTTTTTCCGTGGGCCTTGCCCGAGCCGTTGGTGCAATGGTTCAGTCAGGAAGCACACCTGGAACACGAAGGGGTCAGGCACGACAGGTATCTGCTGTTTCCACGCTGCGATACCGTAGGGGTAAAGTTGCGGGAAGGACTGCTCGAAATCAAAGCTCGTGTGGCGCCTCCGGTGCCGTTCAATCTAGGACGCGGCTTGAGCGGCAGGACCGACCAGTGGGTGAAGTGGTCTTTCAGCGCCGCGGGGATTAAGGCGTTGACAGCGGAGTTGATCGAGTTGGGACGCTGGATAGAAGTTGGAAAAACACGCTTAGTACAGAGAGTTTCTGCGGATCCCGGTCGCCTGCGACGGGTCGCGGCGCGAGAAGAAGCGGATAACGGCTGCGATATTGAGTTAACCGAAATCACCGTAGCGACCTCTCCGAGGTCCTGGTTTTCGCTCGCCTTCGAGGCGTTCGGCGATGCACAGCGTACGTCTTGCACGCTTCACGAAACGCTGGACTGGTTCTTCGAGAGACGTGGACCCCTACCGGACGTCACATTGGCCATGCAGGACTCACTCAGCTATCCGGCTTGGCTCGCTACGCTTTCCCTTCGCTGAAGCACACCCTCACGAAATCCTCTCGTCGGGAACGAAAGGGTCGGCAGGCGTCCAACGATGAACTACACCATCCGGCTATGGCTGCTAGTATTCGCACTGGGGCTGGCGTGCCCGGTGCAGGCGGGTGTGCACCTGGGGTTCTATTATGGACACCATGGCCATTTTGGGCACCACCGCTATTATCGGCACCGTTATGATTGTTATCCCTGCTGGCCTTGTTATTCCCACTACTACCCGGATTGGTCCTACCGCTATTACGCGCATTATCCGTATCACGACGGGCTGGTCTATGGTTTGCTCTCCATCCCCCGGGCGGTGACCGGGGCCTTGTTCGGATCTTCGCACCGCTATTCCTACAAGGACTCTTCTCGTGCGGATTATCGATCCAATGAGCGCCCCGCAACAACCGGAGAAGGGAGCGGGAGGAATTCGACGGCGAAAAGAATGGATCTCTCCCGGGAATGGGATCTGGTGGCCAGCCGTCGCTACGGCGAGGCGTTGCGAGGCTTTGAGGCCGTCGCACAGAAGAACCCGGGTTGGGGAGAGCCGGAGATCGGTTACGCCCTGGCGTCTGCTAGCTTGGGCAACCTGTCCCGGGGCGTCTGGGCGATGCGCCGCGCCTACCGCCTAGACCGTGAAGTGGTGGGGTCGATAAAGATCGACGCGCGTGTCCGCCCTCAGATCGAGCGCCTACTTTTGCAGTATCAGAACAACGCGCGGGTTGACCGGCTCGAAGCCGCTTTTATGCGCGCCTCCTTATATTTTCTGCTCGGGGATATGGGGCGCGCGGAACTGGAATTAAAAATCGCCCTGGAGGAAGGCGATCGCTCGCTAAGTACGCTGCACCTGAGGGGTCTCATCGCGAAGGCGAGTGGCGGAGGCACTGCGGGATAACTCATCGCGCTCGGCGGCGGTACGCAGCGCGTCGGCAAAGAAAGCCACACAGACGCACCCACGAACTACATAGAAAGCTGCGGGCGACTACTGTTAGCGAGTCGCATAATCTCAAACAGTTACGTATCGGACGCGTCATCCGGCGCATGTTCCGGCCGATTGCCGTATACTGGTGCAACCCACGAGAATTCACACCCGGATAGAATTTCGCCGCGCCTGTCTGTTAGGAGCCAGGGCTACCAACGCGCTGACATCCACCGGGCGGCTCGCTCCCTATATCGCCAAGCGGTCCTTCAAGGACGCGCCCGAGCCTGCCCCGGGGGAGCGCAAGGAGGCGCGCGGGCCGCTCCTCTTCGTCATCCAGCAGCACTCGGCGCGGCACGTGCATTTCGACTTCCGCCTCGATCTGGACGGCGTGCTTAAGTCCTGGGCGATCCCGAAGGGCCTCGCTATCGCGCCGGGCGAACACGCAGTCAATTCCAATAGAGGTATGAGTCTGAACGATCGGTTTTGAATTGCTAATTGAATAACCGATTGTTGTTGCCTATGGAGCTTGTGGACAGCCGCCGACCTGTGGGCAAGCGGTGGGAAACGCGCAGCGTTTTCCACGGTTTGTCCATAGGATTGCGCGCAGCGCAAAGGCGGGAATCGGCGTAGCCGACTGTTCGCAAATCCACAGGCTGGTTGTGGCTGGAACGAAGTCAAGCGGCAGATTGGGATCGTTTGTGGATGGAAAGAAAGAGGCACCGG
>JBOIEG010000986.1:0-2318 GCA_050740915.1 Gammaproteobacteria bacterium
GCCGTCGCCCGGAAGGTGGAAGAGGGACGCGGTTCTACCGGGCGCCTCGATGACCGGCTCGGCCCGAACACCGAGCACCGTATGCAGGGCGGCTCCGTGAGGACTTCGGTAGCGGGCCACGATACGGCCCGCGCGAGGAGCAGGGTGAGCTGGCGCTACAAAGATAGCGCTTCAGACACGCTCTCCCGGCTTGCCCTCCTGCGCGGTTCTGAAATCCAAGGGCATAACCTCGCCGAGAAAAGTGCGGCGCAGCTCGTACCACAGGCGCAGCCGTTCCCACTGCGGTTCTTTCAACACTTTTAGCTCATCCGACAGGAATGGGCTCGGAAGAAAGACCGTCGTCATCTGTTCACCGAAGCCGTTCCAGAGCCTCAAGCCCCAGCTGCGGCCGCTACCGCATCCACCTCCCCGCGTTTCCATGAAGGCGATGCGGGCGACTTGCCGCTTGCGGGCCAGCTCCTCTGAGCGCGCGTCCCTGTGCTCGCCGATGCAGAGGTGGAAGTGCCAATGCCTCAGATCGACGGTCAGGTAGCCATCGAGCAGGGAGATCTTGGGCGGTTCCTGGAAGCGGATCTCGAACACCGCCCCTTCGTTGCATGGCCCGACCGTGATCTCGGACCAGTGCTCCTGGAACAAGATCTCCACCAAGGCCCGCATCTTCTCCTCCATGGGCTCGAAATAGGTCAACCCCGTTGTCGTGCCGTCCGGGTTTTCGACCATCTCCCGGTGGATTTTCTCGCGTGCAAAATGGATCGCTGTGCTCATGACTAGCCTCTCTCTACAGTTCGTGTAATGAATTGATCGGCGAAATGGCGCCTCCGCCGCGACGTGGATCTCCGGACAAGAACAGCGCAGCCGCGACGGCAGGGTTCGAGGTAAAGTAGCAATGCAGATAGCTCGCGACCAGCCGGTTCAAGCGGTAGATCGGCTCGCCCTCGGAGGTAGCGTACAAGCGCTCGCCCCGTGCCAGGGGAAGGAGCGAGGTCTCGACGCGTGAATGGTGAAAGGTGTGCGCGCGCAGGACGCCGCCGGGCATCGGCGCGGATTGATAACCCAAGCCCTGCAGGCGCGATTGTATGAGGCCATGCCCGGGCAGCAAGCATCATCTCACCGGTAGCAATTTGCCGGCGCCGCTGCACCCGACGATCGCCACCGACTTCACAGTCGCTTCAGAGCACCGACGGTTGAAAAGCGAGATAGACGGTCTTAGGCTATGGTGGTTCCATTTTGGTTCCAGGAGAATCCCATGCTGACACTGACGCTCAAGAACATCCCCGAGCACCTGCATGCCATGCTTAAGGAAAGCGCTGAGAAGAACCGCAGGAGCCTCAACAGCGAGATCCTCACGCGGCTGGAGAGGGACCTTGCGGCGCCGACCGTGGATCCCGAGGCGCACGCGAAGGACCTGAAGGCCTTTACCGCCCGCCTTCCCAGGGTCGAGCACGCCCGGGTCAGCCGCTATAAGCGCCAAGGCCGGGCGTGATCGTCGTCGACAGCAATGTCATTGCCTACTGCTGGGTGAACGGTCGGCTCACGGCGCTCGCCCAGAGCATGCGCGTGAAGGATCCCGAGTGGCACGTCCCGATCCTCTGGCGCTCGGAAATGCGCAGTATCTTGACCGGCTACCTCCGGGACGGCAGCCTTACCGGTGCGCAGATAACGCGGATCATGGAAGCGGCCGAAGGCGCACTCGCCGCCAGCGAGCATCTCGTGCCGAGCGCTTCGGTATTCGAAATCGCAGGGAAATCGCGTCTCTCGGCCTACGACTGCGAGTTTGTCGTGTTGGCATCGGTGCTCGCCGTTCCGCTGGTTACGGCGGACAAGGCCGTGCTCCGGGCGTTTCCGGAGCAGGCGCTGACGATGGAAGCGTTCCTCGAAGCGCAGGGGAGCGCTTCGAGGGGGGTCCCGTGACAGGGGGGCTATCGGCGCGACAAACAAGGCGGGCAGGCGCCGTAATCCAATGATCCCGACCTACCGGCCCTCTGCCGCCTCCCATCGCAATACCCAACCGGGCTCCCCCGAGCCGGCCGCGAAGGGCTCGCACACCCACAGCCCGGCCGCCGCCGCGACTTGATCGCCGAGATAAACGAGCGGTAGGCGATCGCGCCGCCAGGGGGGGATGCCGGCCTCCTGGAAGAGGTGCTTGAGCGGGCGCGTGTGAGGGTTGCCGGCGGGCGCCGGGCTCAAACAGACTGTGCCGGCCCGGGACGGTCACGGTGCGTTGGCGAGGGGGCGGTACATTGGAGAGCATCCCCGCCTTGCGCGTCTGGTGGCCGGCGCAGCACAGCCACCTCGTCGAGCGCTGGGGGCAAAGCCCG
>JBOIEG010000987.1:0-3846 GCA_050740915.1 Gammaproteobacteria bacterium
TTGACTTCGGTCTGGATCACGTGCCGACGCCCTCTCGGAGATCATCATGGCGCCTAGAAACGCCCCCAAGGTCGGCGACAGGCCCTTCATGCTGGTGGCAGTCGCCGTAACCAGCACGATAAGCCAGGCAAAGGCCGTGAGATCTCTGCATTCTTTAGCGTTGCCGTGGGACCCAACAGCGCATCAGTCTCTGCTATCGCAGATGCTTGTGCGCCGGTTCGTAGAACGTGACCCCTTCGAGTGCCGTTATGTCCTGATCGCGGCCGCGCAACTCTATCACATTGCGATCTGGGTCACGGATAAACACCGAAACATGCCCGTCACCAAAGGTGACTGGCCCTTGACTGATGCCGATGCTGCGTTGCTCAAGCCGCTCAATCGCATCCTTGATGGAATCGACTCGCAACGCCACGTGGGTGTACCCCGGGTATTTTTTACCGACATCCATGAGGATGTTTTTGTTTTCATTCGCGTCGTCACCGTTGGTGATGAGATTGATTTCAACGCCCCGGTTGTTTTTGATGATGATCACGTCGTCGTACTCGACTTCCGAGAATACTTCAAAACCCAGCAGCATGTAGAAATCGATCGCGCGTCGGGCATCTATCACCCGAATACCGATGTGGTCGACTTGTGTGATCTCGATCATTTTTGTCACACTCCTCCTGTTTAGAGCTATTTCTACCTCACGCTCGCAGTGGGGTATGGTGGGGTACGAGGAAGTCTCCTGACATACGCTTCTAACGAGCTGGGTGGGAGAGGTACGGTTTGGTTGGATATGGACGAAACGAGCACATCTCTCCCGGCGTTCGCAACGGATGGGGAGGATAAACCGGCACGGTGCACGGAGATTCAGTCTTTGAACGCTCGCTCCACGGCAGCTTCTCGAGTACGGGTCAGCTCAGTGGCAATATGTTCGAGGAGTGCCTGCTCTTTACTTGAGATGGAGCCAATACCGAATACCCCGCCCGATACCTTGGCTAGGCGTGTGCAGAGCGTAACCAGGTTCTGTCCGCTGCCAACCTGTTCCTCTGCCGACAGCGCTTGCAGCATAGCACGAACGATAAGCAGGGCGCTTTCGAAAAACTGACCAGTGGGACAATGGTCGAGCCAAGTGGTAAGTTGCTGATGTGCTCGGCTGCCGGGCTCAACCCCGTATAACCCAGCGGCCTCCATAATCATGTCGCGTTCGCTCTTTGCGATATCGCCATCCACCCACGCCAGTTGCACGAGCGGTACCAAATGGAGCAGCCGCACGGTGTCCGGCGTAAAACCCAGTTCTTGTAGCATATCAAGCAATTTCTGGTCTGATACGCCGGTAGCCTCAACTAACTGCTTGCGCTCCCTCTCCTGCGCTACCTGCTGCTTTAATTTCTCGATTAACGCTTTTTCCTGCTTACGGAAGTATTCTTCTTCCAGGCCGCGCTTTCGATCTTGGAGTGCGTCTCGATCGGACATTTCTATTTCAAACGCTAAAACCGAATTGTAACCGAACTAATACTCGCTCCCCACCGATTCCTCTTCGGAGGTGAGGACATCATCAGCGTCGACAAGCTTCTTGGCTGATAATTACCGTCCCGTGCGTTGCCTGCACTCACAAAGTCTCCGACTTCAAGCCTAAACGCCAAGTGAGCGATTATCGCGTGGCTTGCGCACGATAACAGTAGTAAAGTCTCAGCGCCTCCTGGGCCCGGGCATCGCCGGACCCAACGATGTAGGAGAGAGTTTGATATCTCCGATAGCTTTCCTCGCGGAGGAATTCCGCCTGCTCCCGTGAACTGGCCGTTGGGCAAGGTACCGGCACAGCGGCGCCTTGCGCGCCAGCTCCTCGTCCCAGTTGGTCGGTGGACTGGCTTTCTGCTTGAGCACGGGCGATCTGCACATCGCAAAGACCGGCAAGAACGATACCCAAAACAACGCGTATAGTCAGCTTAGCCGGCTGAAGTACTTGGCACCTCATGATGAGGTCCTCCCGCTTCGCTCAACTGCACTCCGGTGTTTCTTCTCGGCGAATATAGGGAAATCTAACACGGATACCGACTCTTTCACATCACATCCAGAAATCGCACAATACGAGAAGACAAGTGTTACTTCGAGGTACGGTTGGTTCTTCACTGGTTGAGCACGCCGGCTGCGATCGTGCTCGGACTTTGTCTGGCGCTGTCTTCCACCGCCATCGTGATGCACAGCTGCTCATCGAGCAGCACCGCTCGGCGACGCAGCTCGGACGACGCATCGCGCTCTCCGTGCTGCTGTTTCAGGATCTGATGGTGGTGCCGATCCTGTTCATCGTCGGCGTGCTCAGCCGCGGAGCCGACGGCGCCGCCTTGGCGGTCGTCGCCGCCTTTGCCCAGGCGGTCGCGGCCGTCGCTGTGATCATGGTTGCCGGGTCGCGCGCCTTCGGCGGTGGTGGGGCTGGCAGGCGGGGGTGGGAGGAAAGCAATATTCGGGACATGGGATGTCGTTTTCCTTCACACTGGTAAATCGACCATCTCACGGACGTTTCCACGCACGCCGCCGACGCCATGCTGGAACCGCCGGTCTTGGGCATGAATGGTCATTGATACCCCGCCGTGTGGAGTCAGCACAATGCTCCCAGCGCGGTTGATAACGATGTTTGGCGCGCATTGCAGTCGGAAGCGTTGCATGAGCATCGCGAGCACGATCTTTATCTCTTGCAGGGCGAACTGCCAGCCAATGCCTAAATCAGATCCAGACCGGTCTCGCATGGCATTACAAACGTTACGAGCGCGAGCAATCTCCTGAGGACCGGGTGGCCTACATGCGTGCCGAGGAGAAAGCTCAAGCAGAGCGACGCGGTCTCTGGCGCGACCCTCACCCGGTGCCGCCGTGGGAGTTCCGCAGGCGCTGATCCATGTGTGGCCGGTTCGCCATCACCACCCGCCGATTCAACAGGATTGAGGCGATCCTCGACATCGCCCCCCCCCGGCGGTCCGCCCCCACCGCAACATCTCTGCGTCGCAAACCCCACGCAAGCCCCTACCCCTGTTCGAGAAAGTCGTGCCATGCATGACCGAACATCTGCATTTCCGCTGCTCGCAGTTCGATTGCGCCATCTCGTGCGCGCTTTACAAGATGATGTAGAGTGAATTCCTTAACAGCGAACCGCTACTGAGGATTGAGGTCTTCGGCAAGATAGGGTATGCCCCTTGGCCCAAGACCCTCAGCGCACCGTATTCAGCGATCAGGGGGTCCCGGGGCGGTGGTGCGACTGGGTCGAGTTGCATGAAGTGCGGTCTCCCCTCTCGTTGCTGTCTTCCTGCTCAACGTGGGTGGCGATCCGCACTATCTGCTTTGGTTCTCTATCGCCTGGCGTTGTTCATCTGCCTGGCTCTCGATCACTCTATTGATTTCTTTAGCTTTTTTAATCGCATCGGTCTGTTCTTTCCATACGTGCTCCACCGGTGAAGACAAGACAGACCAGCAGCCCCGAGCGCCTCGGTTCGCATCACTCTCTGCAAGCGTCATCTTTTATCCTCTTTTTGTCATCAGGAGGGTAAACTCGCCAACGTGAGATATCGCCGCAGTCGGGGCGACGGGATGCTATTGCTTATGCGTGGAAACACAGAGATTTTTCAACCTTTTTCGCACACAGTCTTGCAAAAAAACCACGGCCTATCCCGAAACAGGCACTTCATCGATGTGCGTCGCACCTACCGCCAATTCAGTTCTCACGTTCAAACGACACGAATCGCCCGCACAATCCCCATAGTCCGGGATCACAGACACACTCCCGCGGTTTCCTACATCGAGGCTTGTTAGACGCCTGCCCCAGTGAGTGCTTTGCCAGGCATCAGGCGCTCGCTCTCCGGGCAGGCATCTAAC
>JBOIEG010000988.1:0-11721 GCA_050740915.1 Gammaproteobacteria bacterium
TTGACTTCGGTCTGGATCACGTGCCGACGCCCTCTCGGAGATCATCATGGCGCCTAGAAACGCCCCCAAGGTCGGCGACAGGCCCTTCATGCTGGTGGCAGTCGCCGTAACCAGCACGATAAGCCAGACAAAGGCCGTGAGATCTCTGCATTCTTTAACGTTGCCGTGGGACCCAACAGCGCATCAGTCTCTGCTATCGCAGATGCTTGTGCGCCGGTTCGTAGAACGTGACCCCTTCGAGTGCCGTTATGTCCTGATCGCGGCCGCGCAACTCTATCACAACGGACCGTACTGCGGTTGCTTGAGGTTGCTTACTGAAAGGCGGGCTTGAATCCTTTGGAGTCGAGCTCGGATAATGGGCCAGGAATTCGAGAATCTTATGGCGTCAGCGAGCGATACTCTGGTTACGGCATAAACCTGCCCGATCGCGTCATTCAGTGTCCTGTCATCCATTTGGTCCATGGACCCCAGCAACTTTTGGTAGCGTGCCATTGCCAAATGGTATCGCGCCATTGGGAACTCCATGATAGCCGACGTCTGGCAACCCTCGACCCATATTGACATTTCAGGCTCCGGCCATCCGTTTTTCAGCTATACTTTTATCATCGCTGCGCCGGCCAGCCACAGCTTAACTCATTCGTTGAGGCTGTAAAAATCTATTTTTCATGATAACTGGATATAATACCAATTATAGGTTCTTTACGATACTGGAAGTCGCGGTGTTCGACTTATTCTACAAACTCGTGTTAGGACGCAAGATACCCTCAGCAGAGAGGACTAGCTAGCGATGTCGAGCGATCGCTGGATATGCAGCAAGAAGGAGCTACTTGGCGCAGGTCGCAAGGCCATCGAGATCAGCGGATCCCGCTTCGATTATGATGCCGAGCGGTTGATCCGGGTTGTGCAGACTCACACGGATGGCGCTAGAGATCCGCGGTCACGCCCCGCGAAGCAGCGCCGGTGGTGGCCGTGGGTGAGCGATCCCAAGCATCAACGCGTCTTAAGTTTCATTGGCGCCGGCATCGCAGCGGCTGCGATTGGCGGATGGACTGTTGCCGCCGAGCCGCTCTTCACTAAAGCGCTTGAGCAAAACAAGGCGCAAGCCGCCGCAGGCAACGAAAAGGCAGCGGACGCGGCGTTCCAGTTGGGCGAGCTCGCCCACCAACGCCTCGACTACGCGCGGGCTTACGAACATTACCTGGAAGCGGCCAAGATCGAGCCGGACAATCCGACGTAAGCGTGGCGGGTAACCTTGCCTATCAGGTCGGACGATACGCCGAGGCGCAGTCCTTCCTCGAAAAAGCGCTTCAGATCCGGGAGAAGGCCCTCGGCCCCGAGCACCCCCATGTAGCCGGAAGACCTGGCGTTGCTCTACGACGCCCAAGGCCAGCAGGGGAAGGCCCAGCCGCTCTATGAACGGTCACTCGCCATCTACGAGAAGGCTCTCGGCCCCGCGCACCCCTATGTGGCTCAAAGCCTCGACAACCTGGCGGGGCTCTACAAGACCCAAGGCCAGTACGCGAAGTCCGAGGCGCTCTACCAACGCGCGCTCGCCATTCGCGAGCAGGCCCTCGGCGTTGAGCACCCCGATGTCGCCCAAAGCCTCAACAACATGGCGGGGCTCTACCATGCCCAGGGCCAATACCCGAAAGCCGAGCGGCTCTATCAGCGCGCTCGGCATCGAACAGAATGCTTTAGGCCCAAAGCACCCCTATTTGGCGACGACCCTCTACAATCTGGCGTCGCTCTACGCTGAGCAAGACCAGTATGCGAAAGCCGAGGCGCTCTACCAACGCGCGCTGCCGATTCTGCAGGCTACGCTACCTTCAGACCATCCGGATCTCGCGCAAGCGATGGAGAACTACGCAGTGCTGCTCGGCCAGCTAAACCGTGATGGCGAAGCGAAAGCGTGGCAGGCCAAGGCAAACGCCGCACGGCATCGACACGCGGGGACGAGCCCTGGAGGGAACAATACGATCAGACACCAATGACCAATGATCCTTTGCACGGATCCTACAGAGTCCGACTCCTTCTCTAGATTGTCAGCGGCGTTCTGAAACTCGCATACGCTCGGAACCCAAATAAGCACCAACTACGCGGCCGTTATCCCGCAAGCGACTGTGCAGATCTGGCCGGATCCTTTAGGTATGTACCTTACCAGCGGCAGTATTAACAATTTTCCGGTGGAATTTCTTGTCGACACCGGCGCAACCCTGGTGGCGATGAACAAAGTCCAAGCCAAACGTTTGGGTCTTGACTACAAGCTCACCAGAGAACAGGCCTTGACCACGACCGCCTCCGGCACCGCAGAGCCGGCTCCGTTCTCTCGTCCGTCAGGGATCTCACCATGATAACCGTGATGACTCGGGTGCTGCTCGCGCTTCTCGGTGCGTTCTTTGTTCTGCTCGCCGTGACGGCGATGTTGAATGACCGGGTCGGCCTAGCCGAGCTGGCCGTGGCCCTGGTCGTCTCCGTAATACTGTATCGCGACTTCAGACGGCCAAAGCCGGCTGCTCCGGCGGGTGCGCCGCCGCCGAGCCCCGATCAGAACCCGGTCCCGGTCGTTCAGTTCACCCATTCGGCAGAGGAAGCTGACAGGCTCCTGAGACTGAAGTATTGGGGCATTTCGCTGATCGTCCTGGGCACCGTCTTGCAGTTCCTTCTTTTCTGGCCAGCGGCATTGATGTTCGGAACAGTCGTGGACGGTAGTAGATCTCGGCTGCTACGCCAGGGCGAAGGAACGCTCTATCGCATGGTGCGCGATGGCCATCCTGCCCTGGGTCGGAGCGCTGACGGCCTATCTCATCAGACATCCGGCCGGCAGCGACACAAAGGGCCGTCAGCCTGGCCCCCCGGGGTTCAGTGACGCTCAGCTTCGATGGGGCGGCCTAGGGTATATCGGCTGTGTCGCTTACGGCCTGGTGCTTGCTGCTGGAGCAGGTCCACGGCCCTGGACATGTTTTTACCTGCCGCCCAGCGCTCAGTACCCTTCTCTGACCCTCCTGGAGGGTTCTGATTGTGGCTTCGCGTCATTTTACTCCTTGCTCCTCGCAGTCGTTCTTGGTCTGGTGTTCCTCAGCGCGTGTGCCAAGGCGATGCGTGGGCCAGGCTGGAGACGATCCACACCGTGGTTGCGTCGCGGTGCTGGGTGTGATTTTCGTTTCGATGACTGGAGTAACGGACAGGGCTTCCCGGATCGTCGAGGACCGCACGATAGCGATGCTGTCGGGATTGCATTCTGAGATGACCCAAGACAGCGTTGAGCGCGTGATTCTGCAAACCAATGCCGCGCTGATCACGCCTCAGCCGCCTTCGGATGCCGTCACAGGGAACAGCGAAGAAGGTGAGTACCAGAATGTCCGGGAAGCGATGACCCGCATATCTCGTGGACAGCCGGTCAACTTTCAGGAGCTGCAGTTTCATCGCGCGCTGTTCAACCTGAATCCGGATTCGCTCGACAGGATCGCGGCACCAAAATCGTCTGCCTCACATGCGGTATTCATCAGGTCGTGCTGCCAACTGATGTTCCGCTGGACGCGATAAGACCTGTTGATCGACTACGATGAAGACCAGCGCTTGACCTCAGTGCGATACCTGAGATCGCATCATGAAGACGGCGAGGATCAGAACTGCGTCGTGCTCTTCGAGGCTCCCGCGACGAACAGCAAACAGTATCCCTCCCCGTGTCCGCCGGCTGCCCATTGAACGCCGCTGGATTGGAGTCGGAGTAAATTATCCATCAGCTTTTCCGCGAAGCCAGCGGGCTCGATGGGCAAGCCATGGTCGAGGTACAAGCCCGCGTCCGCCAACGCCTCCTGCGCGCCATTGGGCTCGTCGTGGTCGTGCGTTGTCTCTTCGCGGGAATCGGCAACGCTTTCTCGCGGCTGAGGCCAGGAATCTTCACCCATGGCTCTCGAAAGTCGGCTGTACAGATGATTCGGATCGCGAAATTCAGCGTTGACCGAACCGCGGGACGCCGCGATACTTCAGTTTATCCGGCTGAATTTCTTATCCGTAAAATGCCTCCGCCCGTCATCAGCATCACGGCTTAAGGCCGCGACACCGGCAACCGCTCATCGAGCTGGACGGTGAGCGCCGCCATGTCGCGGGTAAGGGAAACCTCATCGCCGAGGCCGCCATAGCGCAGCGCCGCGTAATGCCGCAGCAGTTCGGCGGCTTCGCCGGCGATTGGCGGCGGCAGACTCACATTCACGAGTCGCCCCGCGAGCCGCTCCAGAGATTCCCCGCGCCGGCGTGCCACGCCGCGCGACTCGAGCGCACTGAGTAACTGCGTGAGACAGGGCATCGGCGGCTCGACTCTCGACAAATCAAGGCCTGGACCCGGCGCCGCGATACGCGTTCGGCGCCGCAGCAGCCATGCCCAAGCGGCGGTAACCAGCAGCGCACCTAGCACCACCACTGCAGCCTCCATCGGATCACGCGGCAAAAACCACTCCCATGCGGAGCGGGCCCAGAGCCGCATCAAGTCGAACAGCGCGGCGAATAGCGGTGTGCGCTCCGGCGCGGCCTCCTCAAGGCTCTCCAGCGGCGCGGGATCCAGCGTCGTCCAACCGCCTGGCAGCGCCACTTCCGACCAGGCGTGGGCGCTGCGCTGGCGCACGATGTGGTAAGGCAGCAGCGGGCTGCGCTCGCTGACTCGATACCCCGTGACCATCCGCGCCGGCACGTCGGCGCTGCGGGCAAGCAGTGTCAGCGCCGAGGCGAAGTATTGGCAGTGCCCGCGGCGGCCGCTGAGGAGGAAGTCGAGCACAGGGTCGCGCCCCGCCGTGCGCGTGAAGTGCTGCGAATAGATGTAGTCGCGCTCCAGGTGCGAGACGAGGGCCGCGACCTTGGCCTCGGCGGTGCCCGCGCCGGCGGTCCACTCCGCCGCGAGAGCCCGTATCGGTCCGCGAACATCATCCGGCACGTCTAGATCAGCGGGGCCGGGTGGCGCCACGGCGTAGCGGTCGCGGCCGCCTGGCGCATACCAGAAACGGTCCGGCGGTTGGTCGCCGAGCGGACGCAGGATTCCAAACGCATCCGCGCGGACCTGTCCGCCCCTCAGCGTCACGCGGCCAGCGTCCAGGGGCAGGAACAGGGGGGCCCGCGATACCTGCACCATCTCCACCTCCACCACGCCGGGCGCGGGCAACGCGCCGGCGGGCTCCACCTGCGGGGCGTCGGCGTCGGCAAGCCAGCGTCCCTTCTCATACCGCGTGAACACGGCGCCACGCAGATGCACCCCGTCCGCAGCGCCGAAGATGCGCAGCACCACTTGGTCGGACGACAGCATCCCGTCCATCGAGCCGAGGAACATCGGGCCCTCGCTGAAACCGATTGTGGGCAGCTCCGGAGGTTCCAGGGCCAGGGCGATGACCGAGGCCCGCTCGTACAGCGGCGGCAGTGCTAGGGCAAGGCCGGTCGCCGCGGCGGCGCCTACGGCGAGGAAGCCCGCCGCCGCGACCACCTGCCGCCGGCCAAGGCGTGCCAGCGGCGGCCGCGCCGGGTCATCCGCGCGCAGAGCTAGGAGCCCGAGCAGTAGGTAGGCGGCCGCGAGCAGCGGGTACAAGAACCCCAGTTGCGCGCAGCCGGCACCGAGCACCGCCGTGAGCCCAAACGCCAGTGTGCCGCGCAATCCCCCCCGCGGCACAGCGATGAATGAGCGCACGGCCACGACCAGGAGGGACGCGAACGCGAGCTGTGAGGCCACCGGCCCCAGTAGACCTTGGAAGTGGTCTGCGGAAACGCCGAGCACTGCCGGCAGCATGAACCCCATCCCGGCCGCTAGCGCGGACACGATGAGTTCGGACAAGCCCCGCAGCGGCAGACGCCCCCGCACGAACATCGCCGTGACCGGAGGTAGTGCGAGTAACGCGGCAAATGGCGTCATCGCCAACGCACACAAGACTGCCGCAACGCAGAGGGCCACAGCGGGTAGCAAAGCGCGCAGCGCGCTCATAGGAACAGCGCCTCCCCCGCGGTGATGTCGTGTACCGAGAGTACCGACAGGTCCTCCGCGGCCGTGGTGGGCGTCTGCTCCCCAGCGTGAACCAGCAGACTGCGGCAGGCGACGCCGCGGCTGCGAATCTCCTCCGCGAGCGCGATACGCGCCGCGTCCCAGGACAGCGCCACCAGCACCACGCAGGACAGCCGTGACAGGAAGGGCGCGAGGCGCTGCACCAGCATCCGCGCATCGAGCGCCCGCCCTGGCTCCACGCAGGCCAGATGATCCAACGCCTGTTCGAGATAGCCGAGGCTGCGGCCCAGCGTGAGCGGATGCACACGGTCGCCGACCACGAGCAGGTCAATCAGCGCTTCGCCGCGCGACAGGTACGCGACGACGCCGGCGGCAAGCGAGATGGCGGCTTCCAGTTGCTCAGTCTGGGCAACGGAGGCGTCGGTATCGAGGATCACGCCGATGCGAGAGAAATATTCCTGCTGGTACTCGCGCACCACGGGCTTGCCGAGGCGCGCCCAACTGCGGGCGTGCAGATCGCGCATCGCGTCGCCCTGGCGGTAGGGGCGCACGCCCAGCAATTCCATGGACTCGCCGGTCTTGGACGCCAGCGCCACACCGCCCGGCTGATAACGGCTGCTTTCGCGCGTGCGCAGCCGCGTCACTTTGGCGATCCGCGGCACCACCAGGAAGTGGCAGCCGGCACTCAGCGCGCTGTTCCCCTGTGCCAGGCCGAAGGGCACAATGGCGTTCGCCCAGAACGAGTCCAGATGATGGTGCCCCCGCTGCACGAAGCGCGCGGTGGCGGTCACGGAAGTATGTGCGCCGGGCGGCAGCGACGGAATGCCCGGCTTGGGCGTGATCCAAGTGCCGTCCCAGGGCAGCAGCGGCCGGCTTACCCTGATCGCACGGTGCTCGCGCTCGCCCTCGTTCACCACGATGAGATGGAAGCGCACCTCCTCGCCAACAGTCACCTGCCGCGGTGCGTCCACCTCGACACGCACTTTGGTGAGAGCAAACCAAGGCCGTACCGCCAGCGCCGCCACCAGCGCGCCGGTGACGATGCACCACAGCAGATACACCTGACTGGAGATCACTTCCAGGCCCGCGCCGCCGATGAGCAGCGACGCCACCGCGAGCAGGCGCCCCTCATCGGTGAGAGCCTGGTACAGCCACAGCAGCGGTCGCGCCGCGCGCACCAGCCAGCCCCGCCGCGCTCGGTCCCGGCTCTCTTTCGTCGCCGGAATCAGGATGTGGTTGAGCCGGGCGAGGGTCTGGTTGAGATTGGCGAAGTTCATGGTGAAACTCAGCTAGGAACTTCGATGTCTTCCGTAATTGCGGTGATAATCGCCTGCGCCGTGGTGCCCCCGTAGCGCGCCTGCGGCGTAAGCAGTACGCGGTGCGCGAGGCAAGGCGCCGCGAGCCGCTGCAGGTCGTCGGGGCTGACATAGCTCCGGCCCGCGAGGTAGGCATGGGCCTGCGCGGCGCGGTAGCAAGAGAGTGCGCCGCGGGTGGAGACGCCAAGCTCGAGCTGTGGATGGTGGCGCGTGGCGTGCACCAGCCGCAGCAGATACTTGCTGACCTTCTCATTCACTTCGACCTGCCGCACTTCCTGCTGCGCGGCGCGCAGTTGCTGCTCGTCGGCCACACCCTGCACCGCGTCTACTGGCTGCGAGCTGCGGTGCGAGTTGAGCACTTCGAGCTCGTTCTCGGCCGGCGGGTAGCCTAGGCCAAAGCGGAGCAGGAAGCGATCCAGCTGCGCCTCCGGTAATGGATAAGTGCCCTGAAAGTCCACCGGGTTCTGGGTGGCGATGACGAAGAACGGTTCCGGCAATTTGTGCGTGACACCATCCATGGAGACCTGCGCCTCGCTCATCGCCTCCAGCAAGGCAGATTGCGTGCGCGGCGACGCGCGATTGATCTCGTCGGCCAGGAGCACCTGCGTGAAGATCGGTCCCGGCTGAAACGAGAAGGTGCCCGTGGAGGCGTTGAGCACTTGCGAGCCGAGGATGTCGGAGGGCAGCAGGTCTGGTGTGAACTGCACGCGCACGAAGCGCATGCGGAAGCAGCGCGCCAGCGCCTTAGCCAGCGTGGTCTTCCCCAGGCCCGGCACGTCCTCCAGCAGTACGTGGCCACCGGCGAGAATGCCGGTGAGGAGGAGATCAATGACCTCCGCCTTGCCTCGGATTACCGCACCGAGGGTGCTGCGGAGGCAGTCAATCATAGACAGGTTCGGCATACGGACTCCCAATGGCTCCGGCCGGAAATTGAGCTATATTGATTCGGCCAATATCCAATATGAAAAGCCCGTCAGAAGTGACGTGGCGCCTTACTATAAACAAAGGGCCGTGCTGGCAGAATCAATATCGATGATCATTGGGTTATTGAGGCGGCCATCGTGGCCTCGATCAGCGCATTAACCCAGAACTTTGTCGCCCCTTATTCATGATTACTTTGGCTGTCTCAATAACTATGGATCATGCGAAGCAAAAAGCAAACTGACATGGTCACAGCCCGGCGGCACGCCGTAGCGGGCCTGTTCTATCCGGACGATGCGGTAAACCTCTCGGCACCGGCGAAAGGGCTTCTTGCGCAGGCGAAACCTTTCGTCACACCACCACGCTTCACCGGCGACATGTACGCCGCCGCTGAGCTGCCGCGCGTGCCGGCGAGCCTGCGCGAAGCCACCGACCTGTTCAAGCAGAGCGCCTTCACTCGCTCGACCTTCGGTGCCGAGGTGGTGGAGCACTACACCCACTTCTCTTGGGTAGCTTCTGTGATCGGAGCGCGCGCCACGGCGTAATCCCGCCTCGCATAGGCATCAAGCCCGCGCGCGTAAATCGCATCGCTGCCTTCACCGCAACCTGCTGCGAGGATGAGGAGGAACCTACTGGTGTGGACGGCGCGCACTGGGCAATCAAAGCCGCAACGGTACGGCAAGAAAAGGGACCGGGTCAACGGGCGGTGCGACATTGCCTTGCACCTCGCCGGTGTTGAGATTGCCGTCATCGAGCTTGCGATCGAGATCTTGCGCCGTCAAAAGCGGCACGTTGGCGAGTTCCACGATGTGTTGAATCGCGGGGGTGGGTGGATAGCCCGCCACGGTGGCGAAGTTTGAGGCGGCGCGCGACACACAGCCACCTGAAACGGGTCCTGACGACCTACTTCGACTTGCGCGGATTTATAGCTTATTGAGTTTCGTTAATTCGGTCGATCAGTGGCTCAAGCAATCGCTTGCCGTGTATGACCGCCACGATGAGTACCGTGTTGTCAGTGATTCGAAAGATCAGTCGATAGCTATAGACGAATCGCTCCCGAATATCGGGATCACCAAGTTCGGGGACGACACGGCTCGCTTTTGGAAAGTTTCTCAGCTTGCGTGACGCATCGACTATTTTGTCGACTACCGCACTGGCGTACGCTGGAGAGTCCTGCGCGATAAATTCGGCAATCGCATCCACATCATCGAGAGCCGCTGGCGACCAAGTTACGATGTAGTCCACTTGGCCAGGCGCTTCTCTGCCTCTTCTTGGGAGATGGCGCCCTGGTCGTGTGCGACGTCCATTCCCCGGCGCACTTTCTCGATCACATACAGGTGATATTGAATGTCCTCAAGGGTGCATTCATCGGGTAGCTTGCGGAGTAACTCCTCGACTTCCTGCTTGGCAGCACTCATGGCTAACTCTCACAATTGATCGCGACATTTATGTTAGCATTTTCGCTCAATCAAGATTAATCGGTTAGCTGTCTAATAAAAAAGTCGCTATCTCGGTAAAACTGGTACTTATCTACCCTTAAGTGGCCTTATTATTAGACAGCGATGGTCGTTATTTGTTATTTGATACAATGAATTGCGGCATTTTGTATCGCAGACTCTTAATCAGTCGGTTGGAGGTTCGAGTCCTCCACGGCCCATTCTCAATCAATAGCTTACACACTTACTACCGAGAAAAAGTTTGCCTGCTTTCCATCAGTTTGCCGTCTCGTTTTTTAGGGCGGGAAAATAGCTTCGTTTTGCGCACTGGATCACGCCTTGGCGTCGGCGCCCGGAAAGCGGATCACCGCGGCCTTCTGGGGCCGTTTCGGCGGCCCCAGCGCTTTTTGCGTGCGCTTGGAGCGCAGGTAGATCTCGGTGGTCTTGGGCGAGCCGTGGCCGAGCAGGAGCTGAGCATTCAGCCCGGCTGCGTCGGCGTCGGTGGCGGATTTGGCGCGGATGTCGCGAAACTGGAAGCTGCGGTTGCCGTCTTTGGCTTTCAGCCGCTGCCACAGGCTCTCAAAGCCGTCCACGGTATAGGGCTGGCCGCGGCGCCGGTTGCAGATGAGGTATAGACCCTGCACCCGGCTCTCCGCACGCAGCTGCAAGAGGTGCTCGATGACTTCCAGAAGCTCTCCCTCGAGTGCGAATGAAAGACGTTTCCCAGTGCTCTTCTTGGTCTTCTGTGGCTGCGCGTAGACGGCGTGGCCGTCCAGCCAGCACGCGCGTTCCTCGCCTGCGGTGGGCGCCGCCAGGCGGATGGCGAGCAGATCGCTTAAGCGCAACGCGGTAAGGTAGGCGAGGTCCATCACCGCCGCCATCCATTCGGGAGCGACCGCCTGGCGCGCCAGGTACTCCTCGTCGTGGATGTAGCGATCGCGCGGGCACTCTTCGTTGCGCGCTACGAGCTTGCGCAGACAAGGGTTGGAATCCGCGAGGCCCAAGCGCTCCGCCCAGGTGTAGATGCGAGACAGCAGCGCCACTTCGCGGTTGGCCGCGATCGGCGAGGGGTGGGTTTCGAGGTAGCGCTGCACTTGTTCTTGACGCAGACTACGAATGCCCATGGCCCCAAACGCGGCACGTAGCGGGATCAGTTGCCTGCGGTATTCGTGGCGGGTCTTAGGGGCGAGCTCCTTCACCTGGCGCACGCCTTGATTTCCCGGCTCATCGCCTAAGAAGGCGCCGGCGAAGCGGGTGAAGAGCCAATCGAGCTTGTTTTGCGGGCCGGTGCATTCGGCCTCGATCTCGTAGTAGCGAGCGAGGGATCGCGGATCATCGAGCCGCCCCAGAGCGATGATCTTGCGCTTGCCGTCGGGGTCGAGCTCGCTGTCGCGCCAGTAGAGATATTTGCCCTTGCGCAGTTGCAGGCGGGGTAATTTGCTAAAATCGGATGTAGCCATGGAACCTCCAATCCAGGTCTTTTGGGTTAGGGTCGAGGGCGCGGGAGACGAGCCTGTGCCCTCGATCCGATTCTCTATGTCGCCGGCTTGGAACCTGGCAAGCTGCGCCCTGAGCTTGGCGAAGGGGCACGCTCCCGCTCCAGGCGCGCGCGGTTGCGTTTCTCGTGGTAGGCGCGCTTCGGAGCGAAGGCGGCCTCGAAATTGGGACGTACGCGCTCTTCTTCGTGCGCCTGACACAGCTTCTCCCGCACGTGCTCCCACAGCACCAGCACCTCGCCGCGGGCGTTTTTTTCGTACACATAGCCGTGCCGCCGGAGCCAGCCCTCGATGCGCTGGCGCTGTCCGGCCTCGTAGCCGGTGAGGCGGGTGAGATCTTCGGGAGAGAGGAAGCCTTTGGAGGCTTCGAGGACGGGGGCATTCATCGCGCTGCGAGCAGCTCGGCCAACTGCGCGATCTCCTCGGGGGTCAACAGCTCAGTTTTGAGCGTTATCGCGCTGGGAAAAGCTCGGCGCATCTTGCAGGGTGAGAGTCCCTGTCGGGTAAGGGCTAGCCACCCACCCGTATCGAGTGTTGCGTCTGTGGAGGAGTCGAGGGAGCGACGAACGAAACAG
>JBOIEG010000989.1:0-1156 GCA_050740915.1 Gammaproteobacteria bacterium
ACCACGGGCACCCGCAGAAATACCCCCGCGCTGGGTGGGAGGTTTAGCACCCCACGCTTGAGGAGTCGCGTCTTCGCATTGTAGAAACCCTTCAGATTCAGACCCCGCGCGCGGGCATACTCCACCATCGTCTGCTCCGCCGCTTCGCAGGCCCGGAGGTGATCCAGCCACTTGCGGCTCTCTTTGGAAAGATTCTCTGGATGATTCGCCAATACCGCTGTCCTCCTCTCATTGACCCAAGGACAATCTGACAACAAATCAATCCGCAAAACAGATGGGGTTGGCTAACCGCTTACGTATGACCAACAGGTGATTCCTCTACCACCGAGGCCGCATCTGGCTGCACTCCTTCCCGCGTACGAGAATCCGCAGACGGCGATTCCGGCTATCGCCAAGGACTCTCGCCTCGGTAGCCCTAATTGCTAACTTGGTGATGCAGGTGCCCACGGAGCACACAGTGCTCGTGGGCGACGCAAGAGACCTGGATCTGCCTTCTGAAAGTGTCCATCTTGTCGTCACCTCGCCCCCGTACTGGACACTGAAGAAGTATCGCGACAGCGACGGCCAGCTCGGCGACGTTCAGGACTACGAGCAGTTTTTGGCTGAACTGGACCGCGTGTGGGAGAAATCCTTCAACAGCTTAGTGGCCGGCGGACGCCTCATCTGTGTCGTTGGCGATGTGTGCCTCTCTCGAAGAATGAACTCGGGACGTCATACGGTTATGCCCCTATACGCCTCGATCCAGGAACATTGCAAGCGGCTCGGCTTCGACAACCTCGCACCGATCATCTGGCACAAGATCGCCAACGCCGTGTACGAGGTTTCGAAGGCAATCTCGCGCGCTACGGTCTGCGTCTATCGCAATTCTAAAGAGTGGCAGCACACACGGCGATGATTGCATTGCCTGACGGCCAGCGGAGTGAGCGGCCTGCGCGGCGCTTGGTTAAGCGGGCAACCTAATGATCATGTAGTGGCCAAAGACGCGAGCCGGTGGAATATAGGGTCAGAGCTTGTGAAAAAATCTACTGTGCTCGGGATCTCGTGTTCCGGCGGTGCTCGGGATCCCCAGGTATTTCAATATACACTCCGGTTGCTCGTCTCATCCTTGAGACTCGTCCCTGCGGGGCTTGCGCGCCGTTTCGCTCCCGGCGAAACG
>JBOIEG010000990.1:0-1079 GCA_050740915.1 Gammaproteobacteria bacterium
GCATGTGCGGGTGTACCCGCCCGTATCTTTGCGGCTACCATCAGCTGTCCTTCCTGCACTCCTAAAGCGGCAACTGACGATATCAAGAACCTCAGCGGAATTCATGCAGGCTTACCGGAAGGACACAACCAATTCCGCGAGCAGCACGGGACTGATGATCAAACTCAGGGCGCCGCTGCGTACGCGGTCCAGGATCTCGTGCGGGGCGCCGTGCCAAAGCAGCCCGAAAAGGATCACATTCGGGTCAAGAACCAGCCGCACGCTGACGGCGCTCCGCGCGTGCCGCCTTTACCTCCGCGTTGATCTCTTCTATCGGCATCGGCGGCGCGCCTGCGGCGGCGACACGATCGGCGATGGCTAGCAGATCCTCTGCCGCCTGTTTGCGGCGCAACGCATCGATCAACAGCCGTTCCAGTGCCTGCGAGGTCAACAGCCCGGCCTCCTGGGCCGCTCGCGCGGTGGCGCCGGGCAACTCGATTTGAATGGTGGTCATATGACGTCCTCTACACAAGTGTACGGCCCAAATGCTAGCAAATAGGCGTGGAATAGTCCTTTACGGTGTTCTGGCGACACATTCGATCCGGCGCGCGTTCCTCTATGCAACGCCGTAAACAATAATCCAGTATAGTTATTTCCACTTAGCAGATCGCTGTATCAAGCTGGAAGAAGGAAGGTTGATAGAAACGAAGTAACGATCTCGCTCGGGGAGCAGTCTCATATGGCGTCGGAGACTGTTTATAGCAATAGCAACACGTATTATCTACATTGGCAAACAGCCACGGAGTCCAACGCCCGCAGCTATCCACGCCGATTGCCTATCGCGCTGCGAAGGGCGCAAGGCATTTATGTCGAAGATGTCGAGGGCCGCACTTACATCGACTGTCTCACCGGGGCGGGCGCCTTGGCGTTGGGACATGGTCACCCGTCGGTGATGGAAGCGATAGAACGTACCTGCCCTAGGAGCCTGTCGGACTTAGGTTGAACACCAAAGCCATAACGTACGTGTTGAGCGCCAAAATCGAGGTTCGGGTGGTCATCAAGGCAATCGACTCCGTGAGTTGATGATGGACAGACTCTTC
>JBOIEG010000991.1:0-2013 GCA_050740915.1 Gammaproteobacteria bacterium
ACAGCAAACAGGTCCAGTCGTATCTTTCCTTTGAAAAAAAGCCTTCGCGACACGCTGCTCACCGCCGGGGTTCGATCACCGAACAACTCGAAGCGCCGGATATAAATGCCGCCGCATCGGTCGCCAATACAGGCTATCATATGCACTCACGCGGCATGAGCCGTGGCAGAGGATAAATGTATGCTGTTTTGGACGCTAAGCAGCCTCACTCTTCTGCTCACGGTTCTGACGTTTCTGCCGTTATGGCGGCACGAAGCGTGGTGGGTCAGAGGCGGCGATTTTCCTAGGCTGCAATTCGCCATCGCAGCCTTGATGCTGCTCGCGATCGCAGCGCTTGTGCTCGATTTGTCGCGGCCTGGATCATGGGTCATGATCGCCGCATCGCTCGTCTGTCTGCTCTATCAGAGCTGGTGGATACTTCCCTACACGCTGCTCTATCCGAAAGAGGTGAAGGCCGCCGCTCACGCCGATCGCGATAACACGCTGCGCATTATGGGAGCGAACGTGCTGATGCCAAATCGCAACGCCGGCGCGCTGGTGGCAATAGTCGCAGCAAATCGGCCTGACGTCCTCGTCGCTCTCGAAACCGATAAATGGTGGCAGGCCCAGCTCGACGTTCTGGAGCGCGACTATCCGCACGCGCTCAAGTGCCCGCAGGACAATCTTTACGGCATGCATCTGTACTCGCGGCTGCCGATCGAGGATGGCGAGATTCAGTTTCTGGTCGAAGATGGCACGCCATCGATTCATACCCTCGTCATCCTGCGTTCCGGATGCCGCGTGCGTCTGCATGTGCTGCATCCTGCGCCGCCCAGTCCGACCGAAAACGATGAATCCTCGGAGCGCGACGCCGAGTTGATCATCGTCGGCAAGAGTGCGGCGAAATCGGCGCTGCCGGTGGTGGTTACCGGGGACTTGAACGATGTCGCATGGTCGTCGACGACACGACTCTTCCGCAAGATCAGCGGGCTGCTAGACCCCCGCGTCGGCCGCATGATGTGCAATACCTTTCATGCGCGCTACCCGTTCTTCCGTTGGCCGCTCGATCACCTGTTTCATAGCCACCACTTCACGCTCTCCAGGCTCGAACGCCTGCCGGCGTTCGGGTCCGACCACTTTCCGATTCTGATCGAGCTCGCGTTCGAGCCGAGTCGCGGCAAGCAGCAGGAGGGGCTGGACGCCGACGCCAATGACCACGCATGGGCCAAGGAAAAGGCCGACGCCGAAAACGCCGACGAGGACGACGTACACACCCCCGGCCGATGAGTCATACACTCTCGGCTACGCACACAAGAATATGAAGCCCGCCGGACGCAAGCGCTCTGAGGTAGCCGCCTTTGCTGACAGCCTCGTTGCCGAACTCTCCGCGGTGGGCAACAGTCTCGTCATGCCCTCGCTCAACGCAAAGATCAAGCAGTTGTTCGGCTTCGACTTCTCCGACATGTTAGAAGAGATCGGCAGCGCTAAAAAGACACCTGGCAGGAAGAAGTCATCTAGCAAAGGCGGCGCGAAAAAAGAATCCCAAGGCGCACGAAGAAGGGTTAAAGTTCCCACTGCGCTATGAAGCGAGCAATGAGGCCAGGGCATTGATTGGCACTCCTAATCCTTGGCTCAGCATTTCTCTGTCGCTGCCTATTGGGGCCCGAATCCATCTCCCATCCAACCGTTAAAAGCGTTTAGGGGTGGCCGCCGATAACGGGAGGAATGTACTCTCGGGCAGCATTGGTCATGCGACGGATTATACATCTATGGACCCCGGGCCCTAACGAGCACTCCGCTCTGGCTCCCATAGAAGGTTTTGGATCGGCCCCTTCGGCAACGGACCGTGCCCCTGTCTCAGCAGCGGACTCCCTAAGCGACAGAGCCGCTGTCGCGCATTGGGATAATCGTGTCCTTCCGGTAAGCCTGCATGAATTCCGCTGAGGTTCTTGATATCGTCAGTTGCCGCTTTAGGAGTGCAGGGAGGACAGCTGATGGTAGCCGCAAAGATACGGGCGGGTACACCCGCACATG
>JBOIEG010000992.1:0-2178 GCA_050740915.1 Gammaproteobacteria bacterium
CATGTGCGGGTGTACCCGCCCGTATCTTTGCGGCTACCATCAGCTGTCCTCCCTGCACTCCTAAAGCGGCAACTGACGATATCAAGAACCTCAGCGGAATTCATGCAGGCTTACCGGAAGGACACGAGCTTTTCCCAGCGCGACAACGTTAGAGGCGGAATACGAAGCCAGTGTGCAGCGACGTTTGGACAAGCTGGTGGAAAAATACCGAGCGTCTGGGGCACCGATATCAGGGCGCTTGTTGTCGGGGGTCCCCTATGTGGAGATCGTACGCGCCACCGAAGAGGGGGACGTACGATCTTATCGTCATGGGCACCCACGGACGAACCGGTTTAGCGCATCTGTTGATGGGGAGTGTGGCCGAGCGCGTGGTTCGCGGTTCGCCCATTCCGGTTCTGACTGTACCCTCTGCGGAGCGTGCCCGTCCGGTTCACTAGCGGTTTGTCACGAGCGGCGGGCGTTTTCGGGCAGGAGGGCCAGTTTCAGTGCCATGTGGGCCAAAAGAAACCGTCTGATGTGACGGTATACGCAGAGTCGCTGGTCTTGATAAACGGCTCTGGTGGCTCCCGGCGGTGCGCTGGAAAAAATCAAAAAACGTCCGCCCGCCGTCATTTCTCACCGAGCTTTAAGCTCACCAAAGCCCACTCTCCTTCACCACCATCGCTGCCTACCGTGTAGCGCACGATGCAGTGGTAAACGTCACGCTCTCCTCCGTCCGCATCGCCGGTGGCGTACCTGCGCACGGCGTAAACGCCGTCCTTAAGGTACCGGGTTTGGTGGTTTTGTCCAGGCACATCGGCGGCCGTCGGATTTTCCGATTCTGCTCTGACGAATTGTCTACACCTGTCAACGGCGAGATCGGACCGGTCAATGCCGTCCTCCTCCTCTGACGAAGAGAACAGGGCAAACATGGTGTCCGCGGATTCAGACTGCATAAACTGCGTGACCCATGGGACTACTACGTAAAATGTACCAACAAAGGCGAAAATTAGAAAAACGATAAACGAAATGAGCTTTGCCATGATTGACCTCCAACCGCAAAGTACCGGTTTGGAATACCGTCGTTAGTAGTTATGGTTATTTAGGCCGAGCTCCAGGCCGCGGCGAGGCTCATTGCAGGCCCGAGCCAATCATACCATTGTTTCCCGCAGGGAAGCGGCTGGCTGGGAATCGACGTCGAAACCCGTGCGCCGTGACAACTAAGAGCTTGTGAAAAAATCGTCGCGAGCGAAGGGATGTCGTGTTCCGCCGGAGCGGAGGAGCGTTTCGCCGGGAGCGAAACGGCGCGCAAGCCCCGGAGGGGCGAGTCCCAAGGATGGGACGAGCAACCGGAGGGTATATTGAAATACATGAGGATCCCGAGCACCGCCGGAACGCGAGATCCCGAACGCAGCAGATTTTTCACAAGCTCTGAGCCTTTATGGGGTCGATGGGTGAGGGCGCATCAAACGCGCCTCAACCTCCTCGCGCTTTCCTTTTCCCATCAGCACCTCAATCAGCACCAACGCAAAATCCATCGCAGTCCCAGGGCCACGCGAGGTGATCACCGTGCCGTCTATGACAACCGGCTCTTCGGATAAGATTAGATCAGACAGTTTTAGTGCCTCCAGGGATCCCGGATACGCGGTTGCGTTCTTGCCCACAAGCAGCCCGGCGTTTGCGAGCACGGTAGGGGCGGCGCAAATGGCTGCGGTGTAACGGCCCTTTTCTGCCATGCGAACCAGCAACTTGTGGATCCGTGGATCCGTGTTTAGGTTCTCTGCGCCGGACAGACCGCCGGGTAATACCACCATGTCGAACTCTCCTTCGAGCGCTTGCTCAAGGCTGGTATCGGGAACGAAGCGTACGCCGCGGCTCGCTTGCACGGTCCCGCCGTCGAGGCTGGCCGTCGTCACCTCGACCCCAGCCCGACGCAACAGGTCGATGATAGTGACGGCTTCAAGCTCCTCGCAGCCGGGTGCCAGAGGCACCAAAACGTTTGCCACCTTTCGCCTTGTCGAATAAGCGCGCGCTAGTGTAGTGTCCCTTAAATAACTTTACAGTTAAGCCGCCTTTTTTTCCCTCGGGGCAGGGTGGATCTGGGCTTGATCTGCTCCATCTTGACCCGCGCCCGCTCGATCTTCTTGATGATGTCCTCGACGGTGGCCGTCCAGATGAAGGGCTTGGGATTTTGGTTCC
>JBOIEG010000993.1:0-1866 GCA_050740915.1 Gammaproteobacteria bacterium
GAAGCCGTACGGGGAGAGTGGTCGTTGGTGACGATGGCGTGGAACATCCGCCGGCTGGCGGTGCTGGCGGGCTAAAAAGCGGGCCGAGAAGAGTCTGTCCATCATCAACTCACGGAGTCGATTGCCGTGATGACCACCCGAACCTCGATTTTGGCGTTCAACACGCACGTTATGGCTTTGGTGTTCAACCTAAGTCCGACAGGCTCCTAGCATTTCGTAACTTCCTGCACCTGTGAGGGTGAACGGAAAACCAAGCGGGCCCCACTTTATCTGGGAAGCCACCTGCTACAGCGAGGATACGTTGGCCGGTTAGTGCGATCCGAGGTCCAATCTTAATCTTGATCCCCTTGTGAGCCGCAGGGATGATCTGGTGATATCGCATCCAGAACTCAATGAAATTCGGACGATTCTTGGCCATTCTGGACGTCCAACTGACTGGTCTGCGGACGACATGATAGCTACCACGCTGCAAAGGGATCGTACGAAAACCTGGGGTCCCAAGCTCGCATTCATTACAGTAGCTATCCACTGCGTGTAACGCTGCCGCAGGGTGCACATCTAGCAATTCTTTTCCTCGTTGGAGTCTATGACAACAGCTGATGTGCTTGTGAACGACAATTCCTTTGATCTAAGTGTGCTTGAAATATCGAATGGTCATTGCACGCGTACCAGAGTCGCACAAGGGCTTCGAATGGAGACCTATGCGGGTCCAACCCGCGCAAGATCGAGTCGCTCGTCATGCTCATGCTTACATTCCGCCTTGATTGAATGAACTTATAAGCGAATGACACAGAAACCGTTCCTGTCTCCAAGCGTTGTCAAAATAACTGGAGCCAGGGAGCTTTGACAGGTTAAGTTGGTTTCTAGTCTACACCAACCATATTTGAGATTTGGTTGATGATTCGGTCAGTCGAATAACCGAAAGTGGTGCGGAGATTAACCAGCCTCTTGAGCTGCCGCCGGTGCATGGCGCGCTGCATCCTTGGCGCGCCCAGCAGGGCCACCTTCGGCCCCGCCAGCTTGCATCCAAAGCGGCGCCAAGAAGGGCCCTCCCTGGCCCTGGCTTTCGCTGGCGTTGCATTCTCGGCGCGCCAAGCGGGCACCGCCCCTGTGCCCGGCTTTCGGGTACTCGCCTCTGGCCCTGGCTTTCCTTGTGGATGCGATCGCGGCTACTCCGAGGGCGTGGAATTGCGCCTGCGCGTCCACGCCCTGCTCCAAGGTGAGCGCCGCCTCGCCGTGATCGCAGAAGGCCGCGAGTGTCGCATGGGGCAGCGTATTGACGGTTTCCGGACCGATCAGCGGCTCGACGTACAGCACATCGCTGTAACTTGGATTCTTTGTGCCGGTGCTGCCCCACAACAGATGCCGCGGGGGGTGCCGCGTTCGTAGCGAGATCAACGAACGGCGGGCCATGGAACAACCCCTTGTAGCGCTGATAGGCGAGCTTGGCCATCGCCACGGCGGTGCGGCCACGCAACGCCTGCGCGTCCGCATTGCGCGCTCGTCGAGTTGCTTGTCGACCAGCATATCCCACCCGACTCAGAGCCGTCCACCCGGGCCAGGTAGATAGCCGAAAGCAGCAAGATCCATCGCAGGATCGGCATAATTGCGGTTCGGTGGAAGGCCGTCATGATTCAATCCTAGACCTCCCTCGCGTTGGTTATTGATCACCCATGGGTTCTTTTGGATTTTAGCCTATGATTATATACGTTATCTATGGTATTCTGTATTGACAGTAGATGTCATATCGCTATTCATCGGGATCATAACTCAACGCTCGCTAGTCCTTATGGCCATCGGAGAAACGAGACGGGCTAACTTACGCTGGTTAATCGATACGGACTTCGATGGTATCGATGCGAAGCT
>JBOIEG010000994.1:0-3572 GCA_050740915.1 Gammaproteobacteria bacterium
CAACTAAACAACGTAAATTTATACAAACTAATGAATCAGATGCATAAATAAGACTCATATAAGTACCCACAAATTCTGCGCAGGAGGCAGATAAAAAAACCCAGAGGAGAGACACCTTCGCCCCACCGGGGAGTGTGTTCTCCCCGGAGAGGGCGAATGCAGATCCGTAAGTCTGCGATGAAGGCCTGCTTCGACCCGAAGGCCGGCCACCGGACGTGCAGGCTCGCGGTGACTAAGGGGCTGTTCTTTCGAACAGCTCGATGCGACTGAGCCCAGTCGCCAGGATACAGCGCAAAACCTTATACGCTTGGGGTGCGTTCTTGTCAACGAGGATCGTTAACGGGTGGCTGATCATCCGCTACCCGCCGCCTGCTGGCTGCCCGCATCGGCTGCGTCGGTCTTGGGGCGAAACGTCACCGCTTCAACCCGTGCCAGATCCAGATCGACGCTGTCGGCCTGAACCTCGATGCGGCTCACCTCCGCACCATCTCTGTCTTCCCACGTGTCCTGCACCAGCGTTCCCTCCACCCGAACCCGGGCGCCTTTGCGCAGGTGCCGGGCCACGACCTCGGCCTTCGGACCCCAGAGATTGACCGGTAGCCAGAACCCCCCTTTGTCGGTGAAACCACCCTCCCCGTTGGGGATGGGGCGATCGAAGTAGATGCGTAGCTCGGCGACACGCCGTGACTCGCCTTCGAGCTCCACGTGCTTCAACTCAGGATCGGCGCCGAGGTTGCCGCGGCCTATGAACTGATTTGACATCACTGCCTCCCGTTAATGAATGGATTGCAGCAGACATCAAGGTCTGCCTGAGGTGCATTTAACACTAGGGCTGCGCCAGATCTAGGGGAAACCCTCATTCCGATCCGGAGGATTTCCGCCAAGCCCGCACCTGGCGGTAACGGTCGAGGTAGTGGGCAAGGCTGCGCACCGCCGTATTGGCAATGGACCAGCGGGCATTGAGCCGCAGCCGCTCGGCCTCGGCATCGAGATACAGCCGCCGCAAGCGGGGTGGAAGATCCTGAATCAGGGACCGGCCTGTGGCGCTCGTGAGCTCGAAGAGCGTCTGCCCCAAGGGTACCGCCGCCCGCAGGCGCCAGATCAACCCGCCTCCGCGCCGAGATACCAAGCTCGCAGGCGGTGTGTTGACTTCTGCTGCAAACCGCTGCTGCACGTCATGCAAAGCATCTAGGACCTCGCGCCGCTCGGCCTCGAACACCTGCAGCCAATGCTCGGCGTCCCGTGTATTGGCAATGGCCGGAAACGCCGCTGGCGCAGATCCGCCGCCGCGCACCAGACGCTCCCCCTTACCCTTAAAGGGCCTTTTAGGCGATATAGGGGTATTTAGGCCCATCGCGCATTACCGGTATCTAGGCTTTTATCCAGCTTTAGTGATGGGTTGAGGACCGTTGTTAGGGTAAAGGATCTGCCGGCGTCGAGCCGCGCCAGCCTCGGAAGCCCCGGAACTTGGTAGCGGCGGACTTTCTCCGCTCGGGGGCATGCCGGGCGCGCCGGGTACCATCGAGCACTTGGGGCGGGAGTGCACCCATGCGCTCCTGGGCCTGTTGCGCCTTGGCGTTGCCTTCGTAGACATCGTGCCGTTTCACCCCCTCGTACTTGTAGCCGAGCGCGGTGCCCATCGCCCGGCGCAAGGCGCGGCCTCCGAGTACGATACAGCGCTCGGCTTCCCGCCGGTCCATGAGCCCGATGTGTCTGGCGGTCAGCACGCCACGCACTAAGACATCGAAGTCCGCGAGGATCCGCGCCGCCGCATAGGCAAAGGGATTGCGAAACTGCAAGGGCACCCGGACGGGATTAAGCGATTCGGCGATCTTGACCTCCATCCCCGGAGTGTTTTGAAGTCGTTGCTCCATCGCCTGGCGCAGTACCGTGACCTCGTGGGAGGCTTGCTGCAGGGCTTCCTCGACCTTGACCAACCACCAATCCGCGTACGGGTCATCGGCATACACGCAGACCTGGATCTGGGAGAGGATAGCGCCGAAGCGCGTAAGACCGATGATGTAGTGTTTCTCGGCGCTCGGCCTTCTTCCTGAAAACACCTGTTGGGCATGGCGGGTCTGGAGCGTGAGCCAGACTTCGCTGCGGAGCGCCCCAGGGGTGTCGACGAGATCCCGCTCGGCGGCGACCGGCGCTCGGAGCCCGGGGCCGCTCTCTCCCGATGCTTGCACGTCTTGGCCAGACGGCACGTCAGCGGCCATGATGACTACCTCTACGACGGTCCACGGCTGGGGCGGATGGCAGCTCGGCTCCTTCCTCGAAGAGCAATTGTGCTAGGCGCATGCAGTCCAGAATCCATGCGCCGTTCTGCTCGGCCAGTAGGCCCCAAGCGATGAGCCGCGTCCGCGCTTGCTTGGCGCTGCGAAAGGTGAGACCCGTCTTCCGCGCGAGGCCGCGCAGGGAGGCGACGAGGGGGTCGGCCTGCTACAGCACCGCCTGAATGAACCAGTGTAGGGTGATAGCTGTCCCGCGGAGGACCGGCTTGCTATAACCGCGGCCGTAGCGCTTGGGCCGTTCATTGATTATGAGGAGCCGCTGCATCAAATGCTGCCAGGCGTAGGCGCGCAGATGCTCCGTGAGATCGGGCGAGATCGGGGTGGCGCGCGCCGGGGGTTCAATGGGGGCGTCCCGAACGTATTGTCTAACGATGCCGGAGGCCTCTTCACCGGCTAGCTCCACAGCCTCGGCGAACGCTGGTGTCAGGCGGTAATGGACGCTGGCATGCTCGGCGGTTTGCCGCCGCTCGATCCATCCCCACTGGATAAGCTGATCGAGGGCAACCCGCACCTCCCATTCGGTCAAGCAGGCCGCCTTCGCGATGCGCCGCCGCGATCCGCTCACCCAGCCCTCCCGGACTCGGCTAAACCGGAGAAGATATTCCAAGAGGATGGCAGCTGCATGGCTCCTCCTCGACGACTGGGTACGGGAGCGAGTGAGCATCAGAAGCAGACCCAATGTGTGCCCATGGTGTTCCGGGGGCTTAGCTGCATGGTCAGCGATTGTTGTAATAACGGCGTTCATCGTTCTTCCTATCCGGTTCCATCAGCAGCGGTTGGGCGGTATTCACCCCGGTACTGCTGGTGCAGGTCGTGCCATCCAAAGTGCCCCCTATGTCTTCGCGTTCTGTAAGGCCAGTTCGGTCAAGCGGCGTTTTGCCGCTTCGAGCTGTTTGGCCACATGGTGTTCGCGATCTCGCCGCTCACGAGCCTGCAGCTGCAGGTGGGCGCTGGTCAAGGGTGGGCGCCCCGCCTTGGCCTCGTTACACATCCAGGAGAGGAGCCCGATGGCGTTACGCACCGGACGACTGGTCTTGGCTTGACGGTTGAGCTTATCCGCCAGCTCATCGAGCAGCGCTTGGCGCAGATCAGGGGTAACGCCATGGACGTACATCTCGGCCAGGCATTGCTCGTTTTGGGTGAGGGAGCCGGGGAAGATGAGCGGACGTTGCGCTTGCGCGCTCGGTGATCGATCTTCTCCACCTCTGCATGTAGTAGTAGCTTTTTTATTTATAAAACTACTACTACTACATAGAGCAGAGTTCATATTTTGAACTG
>JBOIEG010000995.1:0-2573 GCA_050740915.1 Gammaproteobacteria bacterium
GGATCACGATCCCGCGACCTGCCGAGATGAATCCCATGATAGGGTCACCGGGTATCGGCCGGCAACACTTGGGAAACGACACCACCATCCCTTCGATCCCTTTGATGGCCAACGGCAGCGCTGGCGCACTATCCTTCGCATCACCCAAGCCGGGCTCTCCTGAATCGGTCACCACCAAAGCACGCGCTACGATAGGCGCCAGCCGTTTGCCCAGTCCGACGTCGATCAGCAGCGCCCCTTTGTCTGCGCACTTTAGCTCCGATAAGGCTCGCTCCAGCGCTTGCGGCCCGATCTCTCCAAGAGTCACGCAGAATTGTTCTAGGGCGCGGTCTATCATTCGTTCGCCTAGCTTCTTGGCTTCATCTTTCTTCAGATTTTTGAGGAAATGGTGAATGTGGGAGCGCGCCTTCCCAGTGACCACAAAGCTAAGCCACGTGGGGTTAGGGTGGGCGCCTGGCGCGGTGATGATCTCTACCGTCTGCCCCGTCTGCAAGGGGGTGCGTAAGGGCGCAAGTCGGCGATCCACGCGAGCCGCCACACAGCAATTTCCGATATCGGTGTGCACGGCGTACGCAAGATCGACGACCGTGGCGCCACGGGGAAGACCCATGATATCGCCCTTAGGGGTAAACACGTAAATCTCGTCGGGGAACAGTTCGTTCTTGACGGTTTCCAGGAACTCCTCCGAGTCGCCCGCCTTCTGCTGCATCTCCAACACGCGCTTCAGCCACTCTCGAGCCCGGACGTGCGCGCTGTTGCTTGAGGCTTCTCCGCTCTTGTACAACCAGTGCGCCGCCACCCCAGCGTCGGCCACGTCGTCCATCTCACGGCTGCGGATCTGAACCTCGATTGGGCAACCGTGGGGACCAAACAACACGGTGTGCAAGGATTGATAACCGTTAGCCTTGGGTATGGCGATATAGTCTTTGAACTTGCCCGGCATGGGCTTGAACAAGTTATGCACCACACCCAGGACCCGATAACAGGAATCGACGCTGTCGGCGATAATGCGAAAACCGTAGACGTCGAAAAGCTCGGAGAAGCTCAATCGATTCTGGCGCATCTTTTTGTAGATGCTATAAGGGTGTTTCTCGCGTCCTAGGACAGAACCAGGCAGGTTATCCTCACCTAAACAACGCACGAATGCGGCCTTGATCTTGTTCACTGCCTGCTTGCGGTTGCCTGCGGCCCGTTGCACCTCCTTGCGCAAGACGCGATAGCGCATCGGATAAAGCGTGGCAAATCCCAGGTCTTCGAGCTCAAGACGCATGTGATTCATTCCCAAGCGCTGCGCGATGGGTGCATATATATCCAAGGTTTCACGCGCTATTAAGCGCCGCTTCGCCGGCGCTAAGGCGGCGATGGTGCGCATGTTGTGAAGGCGATCGGCGAGCTTGACCAGAATGACCCGCATGTCGTGGGCCATTGCCATCAACATTTTCTGAAAATTGTGCGCTTGGGCTTGCGCGTACGTCTCAAACTCCATTTGGGTGAGCTTGCTAACCCCGTCGACTAGCTCGGCGACCTCACTCCCAAATTCGCTGGTGATGCGGTCCTTTTCCGTTGCCGTGTCTTCGATGACATCGTGCAGCATGGCCGCCATCAGCGTCTCGTGGTCCATGTGCATTCGCGCCAGGATGTGGGCGACCGCGACTGGGTGCTCGATGTAGGGCTCGCCGCTCAAGCGATGCTGGCCTTTATGGGCCCGCGCACCGAATTCGTAAGCCTTTCTCACCTCTGAGACCTGCCCGGGCGCAAGGTAAGCGCCAACGCGTTCAAATAACTCCTCTAATCTCGATGCGGGGGTGGCAGCCAAGGTGGACATACGAGGTGTCTACATCAGGCTGGGGGTTCACGCAAGGGCTAATTGTGAACAGATCGAAGTCGCTAGGAGCCTGTCGGACTTAGGAAGGATCTACTGCAGCGGTGGGAAATCGGTCCATTTTTCTGATCATTTTCGTTAAATAGAACGCGCGATTCGCCTCAAATGATCGAAAAACTGCCCTCGATTTCCCACTCGCCTCGCTATCATCCCTAAGTCCGACAGGCGCCTAGGCTCTCGTGGCGGCGTACCAAGCCCAATCTACGAGGGCGTTCCGTTCATTCGCTTGGGTCGAGCGCCCCCGCATCGTCGGCTATTTTGAAGCGGGGCATATCGAACTCCTCTGCCTGCTCCTTCAACGCGATCGCGTCGACCGTGCCCTGGTCGATGAGACCCTCGGCGATCTCACGCAAGGCTAAAACGGTGGGCTTGTCGTTTTCTTCATCCACCAACGGCCGCGATCCCAGGCTGATCTGACGTGCTCGCTTCGCGGCAAGCATGACCAGCTTAAAGCGATTTTCCGTATGATTAAGACAGTCTTCTACGGTCACTCGTGCCATATCGAATTCCCAAGCTATTGGACATTCGTAGGATCTTATCAAAGGAGCGGTGATTGCGCCATTAAGAGTCTTTTCCAAAATGGTATGAGTCTGAACTTGGCTGCGTGTTTCCAGCGAGGGATGAGTCTGAAAGGTGGTGAAGGGATCGATCATCGGGGGCATGGTGATCGACATGAACGAGAAACGGCTGG
>JBOIEG010000996.1:0-2557 GCA_050740915.1 Gammaproteobacteria bacterium
TGGTTGTGTAAGCACAGGCGCCGGGTCAGCTTCCAGACCCGCTCGATAGGGTTAAGTTCAGGACTATATGGGGGCAGGAAATCGAGGGCAAATCGGTCCGCCTGTAACTGCCTCCAGGGCTTATGAAGCTTGGCATGATGATATCGGGCATTATCGGCGATCACCATGACCTTGCGGCCAGCGCGGCTGCCGACACCCTTGAGCTGCCGCAGGAAGTCGAAAAAGCTCTGTCCATTAAAGCGGTCGGTCTCACGGCGAAACACGAACTTACCGTCGCGCAGGCGCACCGCCCCAAAATAGCCGATACTCTCCCGAGTGGGGTAATGGAGTAACACTGGATCGGTTACTTCGGGTGGCACCCACATCTGACACCGCGAGCCGTACTGTTGAAAATGCACCTCATCGGTCGCCCACATATCAACCCCGTCCTGGGCCATCAGCGCGCGAAGTTTTTTTATGCGCCTCCTGACGCTCGGGATCGGCATGGGCAATGCGCGGGCGGGGCTTGCGTAACCGGAACCCCAGTTGCCGAAAAAGCCGCTGGCACTGACGAACCCCAAGGGTTACCCCGAACCGGCTTTCGATGAAAGCACCTAGCGTCTTCCCATCCCACAGGTTCCCTCTCATACCGAGGGAGCGTGGTGTGGTACGCAGGGCCGCGCCAATCTCCTCCAATTGCTGCTCGCTCAGACGTCTCGGGCGGCCAGAGCGCTCGCCCTCAACAATGCCAGCCAACCCATCTCTCTCAAATCGGCGCGCCCAATATTCGACTGCCCGCGGTGAATCACCGAGTAGCCGACCGACTTCCGGGCAACTCATCCCCTGGGCGACTAGAAGTACTCCATGTAGGCGATGGTCATATCGCGACTCGCGGGACCGCCGAATCTCATCTTGGAGCACAAGAATAACCGTCGAGGCATCTGAAATCGTGAGTGGTTTCATGCTTCCATGAAACCACATCCTTAAATTATGCGCAAATATTTATGACGCTATGTATAGTTCGTATTCGCACAACGAGCTATCACCTGTGGCCGTATCGGTCGAGTGGGCCTTAGAGTTCGAACGTAAGCATGGACATAATTGGGCAAAGGAAGACTGGGTCCCATTTGTCCAGTCTAAGATAGAGGAACACCGCGATGAACCAGCGACTGTATATCGCCTAAAGGCATCTTTGGCACTCGATTCGTTCAATTATAAAGATGCTCTAGAAATGTATGATCGGGCGCTTTCCTATGAGCCGAAAAACGTTGCCGCTTTATACGAGAAAGCTCAACTCTTGCTGATTCTTGGTAACTTCAACGAATCAGAACGTTTGCTACGAAAAGCTCTCGTTTACAAGAACATTAGTCCGAAGTCTGTGTATCCATCCGATCTCTCCATTCGACTTGCTAAGGCGACAACTCTACAGCTGGCTAGTCGATTTACACAGGCACGTCAAGAATATGAGGGAGTCCTGAACATTATCAGCGCAGCGGAAAACAGCGACGACTTATCACTCAATATGGTTGTTGCGGTTAACAAGACCGTTGCGTTATTAGAGGATACGCGTGTAATTCCTTATCTGGAAGCCGAATTAGGTCGATGTTACCTAGGCGAAGGGGCCTATGAAAACGCAGTCTGGGCACTAAAGAAATCGTCCGAGAAGCTAATTGCCGTTCGCCATCTTCTCAAGCAATCGGGTGACGACATGCTTCTCGCGTCTGTGCTTACCGACCTCGGGAAGGCGTACGTTGTCACCGCACAATTTGCTAGTGCGGACCGGGCCCTCAAGCAAGCGCAGAAGCTAGTGCCCCCTGTAGTATCCTTGGTGCCACCTGACGAGGTGACTACACGGATATACCTATGGCGCGGAATCCTTTATGCAGCAGAAGGTTCTGCGGATAAAGCAGAAAAATATCTAGCTATTGCGCATACCAATTATGTTCGACGAAAGGAAGAGCACTCGGATGGGAATTTTGTAGCACTCTTGCAGTTGGCCAGCACACTTTTCCACGAGGGGCGCCTTGAGGAATCGAGCCAAATTGCCGATCGCTTACGACAGCTGAGACCGACGACGCCCGCGACGGAAAGCATGATATCATTTCTGTTACTCGAAGCTCAGCAGAAACTAGCTAAGGATAATGTGGAAGCTGCACGTGAGATATTGGGCGAAGCATATGATCTTCTAAAAGCACTGGGCTCGTCGGGGTCGCACCTTCGCGCCTATGTGCTGTATGTAGATGCGGTTGTAGATAGGACACGCAATCATACGGCTCAAGCGACGCAAAAGTTGCGGGAAGCCGCGGTACTGACCGAAGCCATGCGCCCCGAAGACCCCGTACGCGCTTCCATCGCCCGGTTGTTAGGCGAAGCCAAATGACAGGGTACATTGCTTCCCGAAGGGTTTGGTCCTAACCAGCTTATTCGGGGTGTGCCTGCGTAATCCCGTATGGTAGTAGTTACACAGTGCAAAAAAGATCGCTAGGAGCCTGTCGGACTTAGGTTGAACACCAAAGCCATAACGTACGTGTTGAGCGCCAAAATCGAGGTTCGGGTGGTCATCAAGGCGATCGACTCC
>JBOIEG010000997.1:0-1442 GCA_050740915.1 Gammaproteobacteria bacterium
AGCAGATGGAGTCCGAGATGGCGCGCGGTCAGGATCCCTTCGAGGACTGGATCGTGCTCTCGCGCGGGCGGGACTGGAAGGCCGTGATCGGCGCGGGGGGTGTCGATGTGGTGACCGCCAAAGACCAGATCGATGCGAATCTCGGCGCCAATGGGGTTGCCTGGCTCTGTGGCGAGGCGCGCGGCGGCGAAGGCCAGGAGCCGGTGCGGGTGGTCTACGATGTGACCCGCGCCGGCTGGAACGTGCTCATGAACCGGGAGAGTTGTGCCGCCGGAGCAGCGCCCGGCGGCGCTGAGGAAACACCGCGGATCGCGGAGATCTGGCCCTCTCCCGAGGAAGCCGCGGAGTGGACGGTGAAGGTGCTGGGGGATGAAGTGGTGCGCACGGTCTCGACCGGCCCCGACGAGACCCAGCCGGGGGTGGGCTTGCTCAACCATCACGATGCCGAGACCAGCAAGGTGGCAGAATTGCTCCAAGCGCTCGTGAGTGGAAGCACACCGCCGACGTTGGAGAACTTGGAAGAGGTCACAGCACCGGGCACCGTCATCACCCGGCAAGTCATCGAGACCATTCAGGCACGGCCGGCCGCGGAGCAGGCGCTTTTTATCGGCAAGATCGCCGGCCAAGTCGCCTTGGAGCGCACCGTCGAGCAAGCGTTGCTCGCCCGCCGGATGTTGCTGACCGGCCTACGCGATCCGCATGTCTCGGCGACGCCCGCACCCCGGCAACTGCGCCCCTTCCTCGATGAGCTGGAGCGGGAGATCGATAACCTGATGTTCGAGACCCGGGTGAGGAAAGAGATCGCCTCGCGCACCGCGGAGTTGCTGCTCCGAGATGAAGGCACGAGGCGCGCGGACTCTCGGGGGCTGGTGCCGCCGCGCGATCCGCAGCGCCTCGATGAAGGGAGCGTCCAGCCATGAGCCAGGCGCGATGGAAGCGGATGGTGTTTGGGCTGGCCTTGCTCGCGGGATTTGTTGTGGTCACCGTTGGCACGGGGCTGGGTTTATTCTTCTGGAGCCAGTCCGAGCCTCCCGTGAAAATTGCCCGCAGGCTTGAGGCCGCTAGGCCTTGGTTTTTCCTCTGGCGGCTTCTCCTCTTTGGATCCCTCATCGCCTTCTGGCCGCCTGTGTGCCGAGTTCTTGCGCGCTGGCGTGAGCTCACCGATATCCAGCACCAGCGCCTGCGCTCTGCCCGCTGGCAGGCGGCGGCCTGGCTCATCGCGATCGAGCTCCTGCTCGGCCAGAACGTCGCCGGTCGATTCATCAACCTCTGGGTGTCGTGACCGGTGACCGTTGAGTCCTTCTTCGAACTCTACCTCGCCATCTTCGGCTGGCAGCAATACAACCAGATCTGGAATATTCTCACCGGCACCGGGCTCGCCTACCTGCCGTTTTTGATCATCCTGCTGCTGAACATCATCGGTCCCCTCACCAGCCAAGAGA
>JBOIEG010000998.1:0-4790 GCA_050740915.1 Gammaproteobacteria bacterium
CAACCTTCTCAAACAAGAAAAAACACTTAAGAAGGGTATCAAACAAAAACGCCTCAAAGCCGGTTGGGACGACAACTATCGTGCTAAGGTACTGTTCGGGTAGTCACTTTTAATGCTCTTACCCTGCTGCGAAGACCTGCGAACGCCGCACGTGCGGAACAATCGCAGCGAATAACCCCATGAGCTTCAGGATCCACGAACCCACCCTAGCGCTGACTCGCGACCTCTACTCCGTGACCCGGTTGGTAAGAGAGGCACGGGGCGTCTTGGAGGCCCGCTTCCCATCGCTATGGGTGGAAGGGGAGTTGTCGAATGTAGCCCGTCCGGCGTCGGGGCACTTGTATTTTTCCCTTAAAGATCAGGAGTGCCAGGTGCGTTGTGCGATGTTCCGTTCGCGCAGTCTGGCGCTCGGATTTCAACCCCAGAACGGGATGCATGTCTTAGTGCGCGCTAAGGTGAGTCTCTATGAGGGGCGCGGGGAGTTTCAGCTCATCGTAGAATACCTGGAACCCGCCGGGGAAGGCGCCCTACGGCTCGCCTTCGAGCAGCTCAAACGGCGGCTTGCAGCGGAAGGCTTGTTCGCGGAAGAACACAAGAGCCCACTGCCCGCATTCCCGAGCTGCGTGGGGGTCGTGACCTCGCCTACGGGAGCCGCCATACAAGACATCCTGAGCGTGATGCGGCGCCGTTTCCCGGCCATCCCGATCATCGTTTACCCGGTGCCTGTCCAGGGCGAAGCAGCGGCCGGGCGTATCGCTGAGATGCTCGCGTTAGCCGAGCAACGGGGGGAATGCGATGTATTGATACTCGCCCGAGGCGGCGGGAGCTTGGAAGACCTCTGGCCTTTTAACGAAGAGCGGGTGGCCCGCGCGATCGCTGCTTGCGGTATCCCCATCGTGAGTGCCGTGGGGCACGAGATCGACTACACCATCGCCGATTTTGTCGCCGATCGGCGGGCCCCTACCCCTTCGGCAGCCGCCGAGATGGTGAGCCCCGACCAGGGACCGTTGATGCGTCAGTTTAACGGCAAACAAGCCGAGCTCTTGACCCGCATGCACCACCTTCTGTCGCTCGCCCGGCATCGCGCCGAAGCCACGATAGCGCGCTTGATTCACCTCGGACAGCGACTTCAGGAACTCTCCCAGCGCGCAGACGATCTGGCGCTGAGGCTTCAGACCGCGATGATTTCGCTATTGAGCCTCAAGGCGATGCGTTTCCAAGGCGTCGCGTCCCTGCTGCGGCAGCTCAGCCCGGCGCAGCGCTTTGCCACTCAAGCAGGGCAAGTGGGCTTTCTTAAACTGCGCCTGCTCGCGGCCGTGGAGCGCAAGCGGATGGTTTCCCTTGGCCAGATCGACGCCTTAAACCGAGCTTTGCATGCGGTGAGTCCTCAAAGCACGCTAGCGCGCGGTTACGCCATCGTCTCGCGCTTGCCGGAACGGATCTTGGTGCGTTCCGCAAACCAGGTGCACTCTGGCGAACAAATCGAAGCGCGTTTGGCTTGCGGGTATTTGTATTGCCGTGTCGAGGCCAGCGAGGAAATAGAGCCAGATGCAGTCGTTGATGAGGCGCCGATAGCCCCACGATCACCTACTCGCCGTTGACTGGCGAGAGGTTACCAGGGTTACCAGACCTCATGACCCCCATTCCCGTCGGCTCCATCCTGTCGCTGATCCAGGCCGGGTACCCGGCGCATCGGTGGCATTGGAGAGAAGCATTTCAAGCAGACGCAGGACTACTGCCGGCGGATTTAGGCAGATTAGCCGACGTCCGGGAACGAGCGCATTCGCCGCATGGTGGATTTCAAGCGTCCTCGTCATTGCCCAAGTAAGTAAATGCTTGGGTCGTGATCAAACAATAAACTCGCTCGCCCTCGCGAAAACCCAGATCGTGCACGGCCTTGACAGTCACCTCGACAAAGAGTGCTGCTGTTCCAATATCGATTTCTACGAGCATGCGGTGGGCTACCCGCGTTATTCGCATGATGGTTCCCGGCAGTTGGTTGTGGATCGTGACATCGCCCACAGGATGACGAGCAAGCGTGACATTGGCCGCCCGTACTGTCACGAACGCACGGCTGCCTGGAACCGCGGAGGAGAGCGGCAAGTACACTAAGTGCGGTTCGAACTGTGCTAGGGTATAGCCTAGCGTCGTATGGTGTCGAAGCACCTTCACCGGGAGCACGTTTTCTATTCCGAGGGAATGCGCAAGCTTCAGCACTTTGTGATCTCGGATAACCTGCGAAAAAGGCCCCTGCCCGATGATGCGCCCCCCGTCGAGGACGACCATCTGTTGGGTTAAGTGCAGGATCTCGTTGATGGCGTGGCTAACGTAGATCATCGGGATCTGGATCTCATCTTTGACTCGGCGCAGAAAAGGCAAGATCTGCTGCTTCAATCGTTCATCGAGCGAGGTCAAGGGCTCGTCCAGCAACAGCAACCGCGGTGAGGCGAGCAGGGCGCGCCCCAAGGCCACGCGCTGCCTTTCGCCACCCGACAGATGATGGGGACGGCCGTTTAAAAGCGGGCCCAGTTCCAGCAGCTCGACGATCCGGTTGAGGGAAAACACGCGCTGTTCCCGCGGCAATAGCTTGCAGCCATAGAGCAGGTTGTGTTTGACGCTGAGGTGTGGAAAGAGTTGACTGTCCTGAAACACCAGGCCGATCCTGCGGCGATAGGGAGGCACCTGGATCCGCTTCGCGGCATCGAACAATACCTCACCTTCGAGGACGATCCGTCCGGATTGCGGAAGCACCAATCCTGCGAGGACATGCAGCAACGTGGTCTTACCGGAACCCGAGGGGCCGAACAGCCCGGTGACCGGGTGCGTGAGCGTCAAGCGGGCTTCGAGATCGAAGCGCCCGCGGGTCAAACGGACATCCAGTTCCAGCACATTGTCTATCGCCCGAGCAGCGGCTCGCTGCGCCTCGCCAAATAGTCGCTGGCCATGAGGGCACCGAACGCCAACAGCAGTGATATCATGACCAGGCGTAGAGCGGGTCCCTCCCCGCCCGGCATGTGGGTGGCACTGTAAATCGCCAAGGGCAAGGTGCGGGTCTCGCTGGCGATGTTACCGACGAAGGTGATGGTGGCGCCAAACTCTCCCAGGCTGCGGCTGAAGGTCAGGATCATACCGGTCAGCACGCCGGGTAAAGACAACGGTAAGGTAATGCTGAGAAACACCCGCACCGGGTGGGCGCCCAAGCTGAGTGCGGCCTGTTCCAGTCGCGTGTCGACCAGTTCCACCGCTAAGCGGACCGCGCGCACCATCAGCGGGAACGCCATGATCATTGCAGCCAACACTGCGCCCTTCCAGGTGAACGCGATGGACAGACCGAACTCTTCATACAGCCATTTGCCGAGCACACCCTGTCTCCCGAGGAGAAGCAGGAGCAGATAGCCGGGCACCACCGGCGGCAACACCAATGGCAAGTGCACCAGGCTATTGAGCAGGGATTTACCGATGAACGCTTTTTTGGCCAGCAACCAGCCGATCAAGACCCCAGGTAGGCAGGACAGTGCCGTGCACCAGAGTGCGACCTTAAGGGAGAGCAGCAGCGCCGTGTATTCTGCGGACGAAAGTGTGGGTAACGAGAAGTCCATTCTGGTGTTTTCCTGATCTGAAACGCCTGCTAAGGCGTTACCGCGCCGGGCTCGGATTGAGATCGCGTTTTCTCCAACACGATGAAACCGTACTGAGAGAATACCGACCTTGCCTGAGGAGAAGCAAGGAACGCGAGGAAATCTTGAGCCGCAGGTTTCGCCCCCTGAACGAGCGCCGCCGGGTAGATGATGGGCTCATGGCTATTGCCTGGAAACCGCCCAATGGTCTGCACCTTGTTCGAGAGCCTAGCGTCGGTTTCATAGACGATCCCCACTGGGCATTCGCCCCGCTCGACAAAGGCGAGCGCTGCCCGTACGTCCTCCGTGCCCACGATCCGGAGGGCGATGGCGTCCCACCAACCGAGATGGGTCAATGCTTGCCTTCCATAGGTGCCGACCGGTACATGCTCCGGATCGCCGGTGCACAACTTACCGGAATAGGCACTGCTAAGATCAAAGCCCTTCGCCATCTCGACCTTGAACCCTTTGCCCGTAGGAGCGATCAGGACCAGTGTGTTACTCAGAAGATTTCGCCGCGACTTCGGCACGATCTTGTTCTGGTCCTCCAGGTAATCCATCCATTGCTTATCCGCCGAGATGAAGACCTCGGCCGGCGCCCCGTTTTCGATCTGCTTCGCCAGGGTCGAGGACGCGGCGAACGAGGAGACCACATGGAGCTTTCTCGCATATTCGTACGCGACCGCAAGGTCTCCAAGGGAGTTGATCAAACTGGCCGCCGCGTAGACGGTAACCTCATCGGCCGCCAGGGTGAGAGGGACCAGGCTGGCCAATAGCGCGGCCCCAAGGACACGTCTTATATATCTAACTTGCATATTAAACCCACTCATATGATACACGGCGCCGGAGGATTTTAGCGCGATACCCCTCGATCAACGGGGGCCACTGTGCATCGCTGCTGAGAGCACGCGATCGACGGGGCCTTCCAACGTGTTGCCCGGATCCTCTGGCCAGGCTTACACGCTCTATGTCATCGACCACGTAATCCCGGACCACTCTGCCAGAAGCAACACGCAAAAAATAATAGGGTCGAGAAGGGTGCCGAACCAGGGTAAGAGCATTAAAAGTGACTACCCGAACAGTACCTTAGCACGATAGTTGTCGTCCCAACCGGCTTTGAGGCGTTTTTGTTTGATACCCTTCTTAAGTGTTTTTTCTTGTTTGAGAAGGTTG